>NZ_CATKQA010000012.1:0-83550 GCF_949767575.1 Pseudomonas sp. IT-P2
CGGGCCCTTTTTTCATGGCTGCATGAACCTGTTTTCATGACACTTTTGTTTCAATCCCCGCTTTAGCTGTGCAATGCTGGCGCCCAGACCGTTAGCCAACTACAGCTTAAGTATCAGAACGTAGAAATTGCGCGGTACCGTCCACTTGCCCCTCTGGGGCGCTGCCATTACAGGGGGTCTGCATGCTCACCCTGCTCAATTTGCTGTCTGCCGTGGCCCTGCTGATCTGGGGCACGCATATCGTTCGAACCGGCATCCTGCGGGTGTACGGCACCAATCTGCGCCACGTGATCGGCCAGAACATGTCCAAACGCTGGCTGGCCTTTGTCGCCGGCATCCTCGTGACCGCGATGGTGCAGAGCAGCAACGCGACTGCCATGCTCGTGACGTCCTTTGTCGGTCAGGGCCTGATGGCGTTGACCCCGGCCCTGGCGACCATGCTGGGTGCCGACGTCGGTACGGCACTGATGGCGCGGGTGCTGACGTTCGACCTGTCGTGGCTGTCGCCGCTGCTGATTTTTATCGGGGTGATTTTCTTTCTGTCGCGCAAACAGACGCGGCTCGGGCAGATGGGCCGCGTGTCCATCGGGCTTGGGCTGATCATTCTGGCGCTGCAATTGATCGTCGAGGCCGCTGCGCCGATCACCCATGCCCAAGGGGTGAAGGTGATTTTCGCCTCGTTGACCGGCGATATCCTGCTCGACGCCTTGGTCGGCGCGCTGTTCGCGATGATTTCCTACTCCAGCCTGGCGGCCGTGCTGCTGACCGCCACCCTCGCCGGCGCTGCGGTGATCAGCCTGCCGGTGGCGATCGGTCTGGTTATTGGCGCCAACATCGGCAGTGGCGTGCTGGCGTTCATGAGCACCAGCATGCAGAACGCCGCCGGCCGGCAGGTGGCGCTGGGCAGCCTGCTGTACAAACTGATCGGGCTGTTGCTGATCATTCCGGTGCTGGATCCGCTGGTGCACTGGATCGACAGCCTGGATTTCAGCCCCCAGGAAATGGTCATCGGCTTCCACCTGCTCTACAACACCGCGCGTTGCCTGATCCTGCTGCCGAGCGTCGGGCCGATGGCGCGGTTGTGTGCCTGGCTGCTGCCGGAGCGGCCGGAGGTCAACGGCACCGCCAAGCCCCGCCACCTTGATCCCACCGCGCTGGTCACGCCGAGCCTGGCACTGGCCAACGCCGCCCGGGAAACCCTGCGCATGGGCGACCTGATCGACAACATGCTCGACGCGACCCTCGACGTGCTGCGCGGCAAACAGACCGCCATCACTCAGGAAATGCGCAAGCTGACCGATGACGTCGAAGCGCTGTACAGCGCGATCAAGCTGTACCTGGCGCAGATGCCCCGCGAAGATCTCGGCGAGCAGGACAGTCGTCGCTGGGCGGAGATCATTGAGCTGGCGATCAACCTCAAACTGGCCAGCGACCTGATCGAACGCATGCTGCGCAAAGTGCAGCAGCAGAAGACTTCGCAACGCCGGTCGTTTTCCGAAGACGGACTGGAAGAGCTGGCCGGGCTGCAACAGCAATTGATCGCCAACCTGCGGCTCGGGCTGTCGGTGTTCCTCAGCGGCGACAAGGAAAGCGCCCGCCAGTTGCTGCGCGAGAAACGTCGCTTTCGCGCCCAGGAACGGCGTCTGGCCCACGCCCATGTCAGCCGGTTGCAACGCAAGATCGTGCAGAGTATCGAGACCAGTTCGTTGCACCTGGAGCTGATTGCTGACATGAAACGTTTGAACTCGCTGTTCTGCAGCAGCGCCTATGTGGTGCTGGAAACTTCCGATACCGGCGCGCTGGCGGCGGACGATATGGCGGACATCACGCATTCGCCTTGAACGTCTGGGGTTGTGGTCAGTCAGTAACTCAAGGTTCGGCCTCGCGGCCGGACTGACGACACGGATCTCCAATTCAGCCGTATGGAAGCTCGTTATGCGTTGCCTGTTGTTCGCTTGTCTGCTGCTCGGTTCCCTGCCCGCCTTCGCCCTGGATCGTTTTCAGGTCGAAGGCTATGCGCTGCCCAACGGGCTGCAATTGCTGCTCAAGCCCGGCACCGAGCGTGGGCACGTGGCGATCCGGCTGGTGATCGGCGTCGGTCTCGATGATTTCGACTGCAATGAAAAGGAGCTGCCGCACCTGCTCGAACACTTGCTGTTCAGCGGCATCGACGCCACCGGTGAAGGTGGTCTCGAAGAGCGCATGCAGGCACTCGGCGGTGACTGGAACGCCTTCACCAGCAACGCCGACACCACGTTCGTCATCGAAGCCCCGGCGAAAAACCAGCGCAAGGTCCTCGACCTGCTGCTGGACCTGCTGACCCAGACCCGCTTCGACGACAACGCGATCAACGCGGCCAAACGGGTAGTCGAGCGCGAGGACGGCGGCCATTACACCCGGCTGCAACGCTTCCTCGATCGGCAGGACCTGGGCCACACCGCGAGCAATCAACTGGCGGTTGAGCTGGGCCTGAAATGCCCGCAGCGGGCCGAAGTCGATGGCCTGACTCGCGAGCAGCTGGAGAAGGTGCGCAAGGCCTGGTACGCGCCGAACAACATGACCCTGATTGTCGTCGGTGACCTCGACAAATTGCTGCCGGCCTATCTGGAACGGGCGTGGGGCGCGCTGGAAGCGGTCGAACCGAGCGAACACCGTCCGTTGCCGGACATCCGCGCCAGCGCTGCCCACGAACGCACGATCACTCGCGGCTTCATCGGCAACAGTGCCAAGCTGCACTGGCTGGTGCCGGAGCCGGTGCTGGACGACCAGTACGACGAAACCTTCGACCTGCTCAAGGAATACCTGGAGTGGGCGCTATACCGCCAGTTGCGCCTGAACCACGGTTTGTCCTACGGGCCGTGGGCCGAGCGCGAAGTGTTCGGCGGCGTCGGCTTCATGAGCCTCAACGCCGACCTGGATCGCGGCGATATCGCCGAAGCCGAGCAGGTGCTGGAAGACCTCAAGGCCGACCTGCTGAAAAACGGCCTCGACGCCGACACCTTCAATCGCTTGAAACAAGCCGCCATCGCCCACCAGGCCTGGGCCGTGCAAGGCACCAGCGCCATGGCCGACTATTACTGGAGCGCGCTGGGCGACTACGAGGATGGCCGCTTTGCCGATCCTGCGCGGGAGCTGCAAGGCGTGACGCTGGAGGCGGCGAACAAGGCCATGCGCGAGTTGTTGCTGCAACCGGGTTATCTGCGGATCGAGAAACCGCTGCTCAGCGACGATCAGGTGTTGTGGCTGCTGGCGGGCGGATTGGGCGTGCTGGTGCTGATTCTGCTCGGCTGGCGCCTGCATCGGCGCAAGTCCGTGCATCCGGAATGACCGGCAGCCTCGCCACGGGGCCCGGCGGGCGGTACTCTGTCGAGGTTTTTTTCCTATCCAGTCGTGAACCGCCCCCATGTCTAAATTGACCCTCCTGATCCAGCGCATTCTCGAACTGATGAAGCGCTACCCCGGGGTCATTGCGCTCGGCGGTTTCATCTCCGGGGTCGGCAGCTTCATTCTGGTCGACCGGCAACAGGGGCTGGCGAGCTGGATCACCACGATCATGCTGCTGAGCTGGATCTGGCTGATGCTGGAAAACAGCCTGACTAAACTGTTCACGCGAATCTTCAAACGGGAAATCCCCCAGCCGCTGCTGCGTTACGCGACGCAGATGATCCACCAGGAAAGCCTGTTTTTCGTCCTGCCGTTCTTCTTCATCACCACCACCTGGAACAGCGGCCAGCTGTTTTTCACCGGGCTGCTGTGCATCGCGGCGCTGATCTCGATCGTTGACCCGCTCTACTACAAATGGCTGGCGCCACGGCGCTGGGCGTTCCTAGCGCTGCACACCCTGACCCTGTTCGCCGCCCTGCTCACGGCGCTGCCGGTGATCATGCACCTGACCACCTCGCAAAGCTTCAAATGGGCGCTGGGGATTGCGGTGGTGTTGTCGTTCCCGAGCCTGGCGTCGATCTTCCCGATCCGCACCGTGCGCAATGCCTTGGCGATCCTGTGTATCACGGTCGGCATCGGTGGCGTGGGCTGGGTCCTGCGTTCGTGGGTGCCACCGGCAACGTTGTGGATGACCGACGTGGCGATCAGCACTCAGGTGCAGGACCGGGTTCCGGGCGCCAGCCTCAAGGAAGTCAGCGCCGAGCAGATCCGTGGCGGCGGGCTCTACGCCTACACCGCGATCAACGCGCCGCGCGGGCTCGACGAGCGGATTTATCACGTCTGGCAGTTCAACGGCAAAGAGGTCGACCGCATCGCCCTCGACATCCACGGCGGGCGCAAGGAAGGCTACCGGGCCTGGACCCACAAGCAGAACTTCCCCGGCAACCCGGCGGGCAAGTGGCAGGTGCGAGTGTTGACCGAGGACGGTCAGGTGATTGGCGTGCTGCGCTTCGAGGTCACGGACAGCACACCGACCAAAGAAAAGTAACCGGGTTCGTGCTATTACGTAGGTTCGTCTCGATAGCCGAACAAGCACGGAGCTTATGACCAGCAGCCCAATGACCGGCAGTGCCCGCCTGGACACCTCGATCACCCCTGCCCGCCTGCGGGTGACCGGGGACTGGACGCTTGCCCATTACGCCGACCTCAAGCAACTGAGCGAAACGCTCCACGGCCAGTACGACGCCAACACCCCCATCGACCTCAACGGCCTCGGCGCCCTCGACACCGCCGGTGCGTCGCTGCTGGTGGAGCTGCTCGGCTCGGAGCGGCTGGGCAAGTCCGCCGAACACCCCGATTGCACGATTTCCAGCGCCGACCGCGCCTTGCTGCAAACTGTGTATCGTTCGCTGACCGACTTCTGCGTGCCGATCAAGGAACCGGAAATCAGCGTCAGCGTGCAACTGCTGACGCGCATCGGCCGGGCCGTCGACACGGTCTGGCGAGACACCCTGCAATTGCTCGGCTTCGTCGGCCTGATTCTCGAAACCATCGCCCGCAGCCTTTTCCGGCCCAAGCGCTGGCGGATCACGCCGATGATCGCCCACATCGAACAGACCGGCCTCGACGCTGCGCCCATCGTCGCGTTGCTGACCTTTC
This sequence comes from Pseudomonas sp. IT-P2, assembly GCF_949767575.1. Classification (NCBI taxonomy): domain Bacteria; kingdom Pseudomonadati; phylum Pseudomonadota; class Gammaproteobacteria; order Pseudomonadales; family Pseudomonadaceae; genus Pseudomonas; species Pseudomonas sp. IT-P2. The sequence continues at coordinate 5,044 of NZ_CATKQA010000012.1, forward strand.
TGGTGGGCGCGGTGGTGGCGTTCCTCGGGGCGACGGTGCTGGCCAGTTTCGGCGCCAGCGTGTTCACCGTGGATCTGGTGGGCTTCGCTTTCCTGCGCGAGTTCGGGGTGCTGCTCACGGCGATTCTGATGGCCGGCCGCACCGCCAGTGCCTTCACCGCGCAGATCGGCTCGATGAAGGCCAACGAGGAAATCGACGCGATTCGCACCCTCGGCCTCGACCCCATGGAGTTGCTGGTGGTGCCCAGGGTGCTGGCGCTGCTGGTGGCGCTGCCGATGCTGACGTTTCTGGCGATGATCTGCGGGATCGTCGGCGGCGCGGTGGTTTGCGCGGTGTCGCTGGATATCTCGCCGGCGATGTTCCTGTCGCTGCTGCAAAGCGACATAGGGATTCAACATTTCCTGGTGGGTCTGGTCAAAGCCCCGATCTTCGCGTTCCTGATCGCCGCTATCGGTTGTCTGGAAGGCTTCAAGGTCAGCGGCAGCGCCGAATCGGTCGGCGCCCACACCACCTCAAGCGTGGTGCAATCGATTTTCGTGGTGATCGTGCTCGATGCGGTTGCCGCGCTGTTTTTCATGGAGATGGGCTGGTGAGTCGTCTACCCCGCGCGCCCTCCGAGGCGGTGATCGAAGTCCGTGGCCTGTGCAATCGCTTCGGCAGCCAAAGCGTGCACGAGAACCTCGACCTCGACTTGTACAAAGGCGAGATCCTGGCCGTGGTCGGCGGCTCCGGCAGCGGCAAATCGGTGTTGCTGCGCAGCATCGTCGGCCTGCGCCAGCCCAGCGAAGGCATGGTCAAGGTGCTCGGCCAGAACCTGCCGAGCCTGCCGGAACATGAGCGTTCGCTGATCGAGCGGCGTTTTGGTGTGCTGTTTCAGAAAGGCGCGCTGTTCTCGTCGCTGACCGTCACAGAGAACGTCGCCCTGCCCCTGATCGAGCACACCGGGCTCAGCCGTGACGACGCCGAACATCTGGCGGCGGTGAAGCTGGCGCTGGCCGGGCTGCCGTTGTCGGCGGCGGACAAGTACCCCGCCTCGCTGTCCGGCGGGATGATCAAGCGCGCGGCACTGGCCCGGGCGCTGGCGCTGGATCCGGACATCCTGTTTCTCGACGAACCCACTGCCGGCCTCGATCCGATTGGCGCCGCGCAGTTCGACCAATTGATCCTGACCCTGCGCGATGCTCTGGGCTTGAGCGTATTTCTGGTGACCCACGACCTCGACACGCTCTACACCATCACCGACCGCGTCGCGGTATTGGCGCAGAAGAAGGTGCTGGTGGCCGGTCCCATCGACGTGGTCTCGGAAACCGACGACGCGTGGATTCACGAATACTTCCACGGCCCTCGCGGCCGCTCGGCGCTGGACGCCGCCAAACAGCTCAACGAGGTCTGACATGGAAACCCGAGCCCATCATGTATTGATCGGCCTGTTCACGGTGATTGTGGTGGCAGGCGCCCTGCTCTTCGGTCTGTGGCTGGCCAAGTCCAGTGTCGACACCGAGTTCAAGGATTACGAAGTCGTGTTCAACGAGGCGGTCAGCGGCCTGTCCCGGGGCAGCCCGGTGCAGTACAGCGGGATCAAGGTCGGCGACGTGGTCAGCCTGCGCCTCGACCCGCAGGACCCACGTCGGGTGCTGGCACGGATTCGTCTGGCCGGCGACACGCCGGTCAAGGAAGACACCGAAGCCAAACTGGCCCTGGCCGGGATCACCGGCACCTCGATCATCCAGCTCAGCGGAGGCACGCCGCAAAGTCCGAAACTCAAGGGCCATGATGGCAACCTGCCGACCATCGTCGCCTCGCCCTCGCCCATCTCGCGGCTGCTCAGCGACAGCAACGATTTGATGAGCGGGGTCACGACGTTGCTCAGTAATGCCAATCAGATGTTCTCTGCCGACAACATCGAGCGCGTGAGCAAGACCCTCGAGCATCTGGAGCAGACCACCGGCTCGATCAACGATCAGCGCGGCGACCTGCGTCAGGCCATGCAGCAACTGGCGACGGTCGGCAAACAGGCCGGCAACATGCTCGAACAGACGTCCGCGCTGATGCGCAACGCCAACGGCCTGCTCAACGATCAGGGCAAACAGGCGCTCGGCAGTGCCGAACAGGCGATGAAATCCCTGGAGCAAAGCAGCGTCACCATCAACGGACTGCTCAGCAAGAATCAGAACTCCCTCGACAGCGGCATGCAGGGCCTCAACGGCCTGGCCCCGGCGATCCGCGAACTGCGTGAAACCCTGAATTCGCTGCGCGCCATTTCCCAACGCCTGGAGGCCAACCCCAGCGGTTACCTGCTGGGCAGTGACAAGAACAAGGAGTTCACGCCATGAAGCTGACTCGCCTCGCCCTCCTCGCCGGCTTCACGCTGATCAGCGCGTGCTCGATCCTGCCCAAGTCCGAACCGTCGGATGTCTATCGCCTGCCGGCGGCACAGGCACCCGCCTCGGCCGGTTCGGCGGCTGCTCAGCACTGGTCGCTGCGCCTGAACAAACTGCAGGCCAGCGAAGCGCTGAACCGACCAAGCATCGCGGTGATTCCTCAGGGTGATGTGATCAGCAGTTACAAGGCCTCGCGCTGGAGCGATCCGGCGCCGGTGCTGGTGCGTAACCGGTTACTGGATGGATTCCAGCGCGATGGCCGGGTGTCGCTGTTGAGCACCGATGACAGCAACTTCCAGGCAGACCTGGAATTGGGCGGCAGTCTGCAGGCGTTTCAGACCGAGTATCAGGGCAATCAGGCCAGCGTGGTGGTGCGGGTCGATGCGTTGCTGGTGCGCGGTTATGACCAGCGGATTCTCGCCAGTCGCCGATTCGAAGAACGTCAGCCGCTCAGTGATGTGAAGGTTCCGGCGGTGGTGGCCGGATTCGGGCAGGCCAGTGATCGCCTCACCGCGAAAGTCGTGGCGTGGGCGGTGGAGCAAGGGCAGAAAGTTGCCCCTCCTGCCCGGCCTTGAGCCTTAACCGAAGAACCAGTAGCAAACGCCGATAGCGCCGAGCACACCCGCCAGCTCGGCCAGCAGCGCACAACCTACGGCATGCCGGGCGCGCTGGATGCCCACCGCGCCGAAGTAGACCGCCAATACGTAGAAGGTGGTTTCGGTGCTGCCCTGAATCGTCGCCGCGACCAGCGCCGGGAAGCTGTCCACGCCCGAGGTTTTCATCGTTTCGATCAGCATCGCCCGGGCGGCGCTGCCGGAGAACGGTTTGACCATGGCGGTCGGCAGCGCATCGACGAAGCGCGTGTCCCACCCTGCCCACTCCACCAAATGGCGAATGCCGTCGAGGCCGAAGTCCAGCGCGCCCGATGCGCGCAATACGCCGATCGCGCAGAGCATCGCCACCAGATACGGCAGCAGGTTCTTGGCAACGTCGAAACCTTCCTTCGCACCTTCGACAAAGGCCTCGTAGACCTTAACCTTGCGCAAGGCGCCGATCACCAGGAACAGCATGATCAGGCCGAACAGCGTCAGGTTGCCGAGAATCGACGAAAGCCCCGCCAGTGCGGTGGCCGACATCGTCGCGAGCAACGCCATGAAGCCGCCGAGAATCAGCGCGCCGGGAATCAGATAAGCCAGCACCACCGGGTCCCAGACCCGCAGGCGCTGCATGAACGCCACCGACAGGAAGCCGACGATGGTCGAGCAACTGGTGGCCAGCAGGATCGGCAGGAACACCAGCGTCGGGTCCGGCGCGCCTTGCTGGGCGCGATACATGAAGATCGTCACCGGCAGCAGGGTCAGGGACGAGGCATTCAGTACGAGGAACAGGATTTGCGCGTTGCTGGCGATGGTCGAGCTGGGGTTGAGCTCTTGCAGCGCCTTCATGGCTTTAAGGCCGATCGGCGTGGCGGCGTTATCCAGGCCCAGGCCGTTGGCGGCGAAGTTCAGGGTGATCAGGCCGATGGCCGGGTGACCCGGCGGCACTTCCGGCATCAGCCGCAGGAACAGCGGGCCCAGCGCTTTGGCCAGCCACTCGACAATCCCCGCCTTTTCGGCGATGCGCAGGAAACCCAGCCACAGGGTCAGCGTGCCGAACAGCAGCACCATGACTTCGACCGACAGCTTGGCCATGGCAAAAATGCTTTCCACCATCGCCGCGAAGATCCCGGCATTGCCGCCGATCAGCCATTGCCCCAGCGCCGAAACGGCTGCCACGATGAAGAAGCCAAGCCACAGGCCATTAAGCATCAGTCAAATCCCCCGGAAGATGCGGCGAATGATAGCGGGGTCGCCAGAAACGACAAACCCCGGATTTCTCCGGGGTTTGTCAGGGTGCCTTGCGGGCGGGGATCAGTTGTTGGAAACGTCACCGGCCGGCAGTTTTTCCTTGCTGCGCCAGTGCGGCAGCGAGTTCCAGTAGCGCTGGCCCTTGGCGTCGTCGTACATGCCTTCCCAGCGGGCGATGACCAGTACGGCGAGGGCGTTGCCGATCACGTTCAGGGCGGTACGCGCCATGTCCATCACACGGTCGACACCGGCGATGAAGGCCAGGCCCTCCAGCGGGATACCGACGCTGCCCAGGGTGGCCAGCAGCACCACGAAGGACACGCCCGGCACGCCGGCGATGCCTTTGGAGGTAACCATCAGGGTCAGGACCAGCAGCAGTTGCTGGCTGATCGACAGGTCGATGCCGTACAACTGGGCAATGAAGATCGCCGCGATGGACTGGTACAGGGTCGAGCCGTCGAGGTTGAACGAGTAACCGGTCGGCACTACGAAACTGCAGATGGCTTTTGGTGCGCCGTAGGCTTCCATCTTCTCGATCACCCGTGGCAGCACGGTTTCCGAGGAGGCGGTGGAGTAAGCCAGGACCAGCTCATCCTTGAAGATGCGCATCAGCTTGATCACCGAGAAACCGAACATCTTGGCGATCAGGCCCAACACCACAAAGGCGAAGAAGGCGATGGCGACGTAAACCAGGATCACCAGCTTGGCCAGCGGCAGCAGCGAGGCGAAACCGAAGTTGGCCACGGTCACCGCGATCAGGGCGAACACGCCGATTGGCGCGTAGTTCATGATCATGTGGGTGACTTTGAACATGCTTTCCGATACGCCCTGGAACATCTTCACCAGCGGCTCGCGCAGGTCCGACTGCAGGCTCGACAGACCGAGACCGAACAGCACGGAGAAGAAGATGATCGGCAGCATTTCGCCGCGAGCCATGGCCGCGAAGATGTTCGACGGGATCAGGTTGAGGATGGTCTCGATGAACGCGTGTTCATGCTGCACTTCGGCGGCGGTCGCCTGGTACTTGGAGATGTCCACAGTGCCCAGGGTGCTCATGTCGATGCCGGCACCCGGATGGAACAGGTTGGCCAGCAGCAGGCCGACGACGATGGCGATGGTGGTGACGATTTCGAAGTAGATGATGGTTTTCAGGCCGATGCGCCCGAGTTTCTTGGCGTCGCCCACGCCGGCGATGCCGACGATCAGGGAAGAGATGACGATCGGGATCACGATCATCTTGATCAGACGGATAAAGATATCGCCTGCCGGTTGCAGGACGTTGCTGATCCACCAGGCCTTTTCGGCGCTGAAATGGTTAAGCAACGCGCCGATTGCAATCCCCAATACCAGACCGATGAGGATCTGCCAGGCGAGGCTGAGCTTTGCCTTCTTCATTATCTTTACCCTTACTTGCGTTTGACTCAGGCACATGCAGGAACTGGAACGCTCATCAGCGGAAAAGTCTGTGCATCTGCCTCCGTATAAGGTGCCCCGAAGCGCGTGTTTACGGCTCTCCGGCAGGCGAAAAAAGGCGCAACTATTCCGATGCAAGGTTGCGCCGTCTAATGCCGTAAACGCCTACCCTATGCCGAATCGGCATGAGCTTTTTTTTATGAAACTGGCGTCCCAACCGGTTCGAATACGACATTTCGGCAGGCATAAGTGCCGTGAACCGGCCATTACAGCGTAGGTTGGTTATTTTTTGAACGGGTGATTTCGACGAAAAATTTGGGAAAAAGCCTACGTTCGGAAACTAAATGTCCGACTGATTCGGTCGACTCTTTCTCGATATACGGTCGCCAGGAAACACCGCGAAATGCTTTCGCATGCAGTGTGAGCGATAAAAAAGTTGAGCAGAACGCTCTGGATCAACGTTTTGTCACGTTGAAAGCCCAGCGCAAGTCCGTCGAACCACTCCGGTTGGCGAACTTGCGTCGCAGCTTTTACCCTGACCCGGCCCTCATCGCAGGCACTCCCTGTACCCGTAGGTCACTCCGACCCTGCAACAGTCAGAACGTCCCGGCCCCCTGGTCATGCACCGGCCTTCCTCGGGCCGACGCAATGGAGGACAGCCTTTCGGCTGCCCTCGTGTTCAATACCAGTTCGGATCTTTCTTCAGCGTTTCCATCAGAAGGTTTTGCATGCCCTGATCGGGTTTGCCGAGGAAGCGGTAGGTGGCATGTCGCGTTGGCGACTTGTCCGCCGGCAGTCCTTCGGGCACATCCACAAGCATGGCGTAAGCGTCTTTCTTGTCGAAACTGAACGCGACGATCAAGCGATGGTTCATGCATTTGTCTGCGGATTCGCAGAGCGGGCCGACCAGATACTTGTCGCCATCTTCGGTCACGGCATTCATCTGCTGGTCAGGTGTGCCGGACAGGTTCATCACCCATTCCGGCAGGCGTTCTTCCTTCTTCACCACGCCTTCCCAGGTTTCCCTGTATTGCGGGTCGGAACTCAACAGTTCGTTGACCCGCGCCTGGCCGTCATTGGCCGCGATTGCCATGGCACTACCGCCCAGGAGCAGGGCGGCTGCCAGTGTCTTTAACCCCTTCATGTTCAACCTCGACCGCGACGGCCAAAGAAGAAGGAAGCGATGAACATCACCAGGAACACGACAAACAGAATCTTGGCGATACCCGTGGCGGTGCCCGCGATACCACCGAAGCCCAGTACTGCGGCGATGATGGCAATGATCAGGAATGTGATTGCCCAGCTCAACATGGTGATTCTCCTTGCTTCTATTTAGGGATGTTGCCGGTCTCGGCGCGGGGGCGCCCAGATTCGTTGATCAGAAAACCCAGCGTTCTTCACGGGGCATGTCGCCCAGCGGTTGTGGCTGGTCGACGTCCATCATGCGCATCGCGCCGTTGTCGGCCTGACTGCTGCTGACGGCGCTGAAGTGCGTCTGCGTCGCGTGTTGCATGGAAATCAGGGGCTCACTCTGCTGGCTCTGCTCCCAGCGCAGGTATTGCTGGCAGGCGATTAGAGTGATCAGCAGCGCAAGTGCGCCAAACAGGGCCTGCTGCAGATGCAGTGGCGAAATACGCATTTGGGCGGCACGTTGGCGAGTCATCCTGGGTTCCTCACTCTTGTTCGGTGGGGGCAGTGCATTTCTGCCCGGGCTGAGTGATGTATTGCAGCCCGCATGCCAGCTTTTTTGTTTAAAAAAATCTAATAAAATCAGATAGTTATAGATGCTGCAAAAGTTACTGACGACGCATCCTGCACGATGACCCTCGCGGCGTCGTGCGTAATGCACGATTATTTCGTAGGAGAAATCATTCTTTTTGAATTGAGAGCAGGGTGCGGATGTCAGAAAAGGAGGCAGGAAATCGTCCTGAAACTGTGCGATGTTTAAAAAATCAACAAAATCAGTGGATTAGCCGTAAGGGCAGGAGAGAGCTACCCTGCTATGACTGGAATCGATCAGAATCAACCATGCAACTTGCCCGATTTTTCCGGGACTAACCCAAGACATTTACTTATGGAGCGTAGGAAAAATGGAATCAGCCACTGAGCACCAAGGCCGCATTCTGCTGGTGGACGATGAATCCGCCATCCTGCGAACCTTTCGTTATTGCCTCGAAGACGAAGGTTATTCTGTCGCCACTGCCAACAGTGCGGCCCAGGCTGAAGCGCTGTTGCAACGCCAGGTGTTCGATCTGTGTTTTCTGGATTTGCGTCTGGGCGAAGACAACGGCCTGGATGTATTGGCGCAGATGCGCATTCAGGCGCCGTGGATGCGGGTGGTGATCGTCACCGCCCATTCGGCCGTCGACACCGCGGTGGACGCCATTCAGGCCGGCGCTGCCGATTATCTGGTCAAACCGTGCAGCCCGGATCAATTGCGCCTGGCGACCGCCAAGCAACTGGAAGTACGTCAGCTGTCGGCGCGTCTGGAAGCCCTCGAAGGCGAGATTCGCAAACCCAAGGACGGTCTCGATTCCCACAGCCCGGCGATGAAAGTCGTACTGGAAACCGCGCGGCAAGTGGCGGGCACTGACGCCAACATCCTGATCCTCGGCGAGTCCGGCACCGGTAAAGGTGAGCTGGCCCGAGCCATTCACGGCTGGAGCAAGCGCGAGAAGAAATCCTGCGTCACCATCAACTGCCCGTCGCTGACCGCCGAACTGATGGAAAGCGAGCTGTTCGGTCACAGTCGCGGCGCGTTCACCGGGGCCAGCGAAAGCACGTTGGGTCGAGTCAACCAGGCCGATGGCGGTACGCTGTTTCTCGACGAGATCGGCGATTTTCCGCTGACATTGCAACCCAAGTTGCTGCGTTTCATCCAGGACAAGGAATACGAGCGGGTAGGGGATCCGGTCACCCGCCGCGCCGATGTGCGGATTCTTGCCGCCACCAACCTCAATCTCGAAGACATGGTGCGTGACGGACGTTTCCGCGAAGACCTGCTCTATCGTCTGAACGTCATCACCCTGCATTTGCCGCCGCTGCGCGAGCGGGCCGAAGACATCCTGACCCTGGCCGACCGTTTCCTCGCCCGCTTCGTGAAGGAATACGCGCGTCCGGCCCGGGGCTTCAGTGACGAGGCTCGCGAAGCACTGCTGGGCTATCGCTGGCCCGGCAACATTCGCGAGCTGCGCAACGTGGTCGAGCGGGCCAGCATCATTTGCCCGCAGGAGCGTGTGGAAATCAGCCACCTCGGCATGGCCGAACAACCGGCGAACAATGCGCCACGGGTCGGCGCGGCGCTGAGTCTCGACGAACTGGAGAAGGCCCACATCGGCGCAGTACTGGCGACCGCGGGCACCCTCGATCAGGCCGCCAAGACCCTGGGAATTGACGCCTCGACGCTGTATCGCAAGCGCAAGCAGTACAACCTGTGAGCATTCGCCGATGAAACTGGCGATGAAGTTGCGGACTCGCTTGTTCCTGAGCATTTCCGCGCTGATCACCGTGGCCTTGCTCGGGCTGATGCTCGGGCTGGTCAGTGTGATGCAGATGGCCGGCACTCAGGAGGCGCTGATCCGCAACAACTTCGTCACCCTCGATCTGGGGCTCAAGCTGCGCCAGACCCTCGGCGATCAACTGATCATGATGCTCGCCGAAAAACCCGACCCTGTTGCGTTCGAGGCGTCCAAACAGCATTACTTCCAGTTGCTCGACGAGGGCATCGCCCAGGAGCAGAAAGACGACGATCGCCAGTATGGATTCAGTCAGGCCAAAGCCGATTACCTGAGCTTCCTCCAGGCGTTCGACATCTCCCGCGACCCGGCTGCTGCCCTGAGCGGCGGTGGCGACTTGCGTGAGCGCTTCAACACCCTGCGCAACGGATTGATTACCGAGCACAAGCACGCACTGGACAACATCAATTCTGTCCAGCATGCCGCCCGCGACCGCGCATTGCTGATCGCTGGCCTGTTGGGACTGGTGGGGCTGGCGGTGCTGATCATTGGCTTCGTTACCGCACAGGGCATTGCCCGGCGGTTTGGTGCGCCGATCGAAGCGCTGGCCAAAGCGGCGGACAATATCGGCCAAGGCAATTTCGAGGTGACCCTGCCAGTGTCCTCGGCCATGGAAATCAACCTGCTGACCCGGCGCTTCGGGTTGATGGCCGAAGCCCTGCGCGAACATCAGGCGACCAATGTCGACGAATTGCTCGCCGGCCAGCAGCGCCTGCAAGCGGTGCTCGACAGCATCGATGACGGTTTGCTGATGATCGACCGTCAGGGTCGTCTCGAACACTTGAACCCGGTGGCCCAGCGACAACTGGGCTGGGACAGCGACCGTTTCGGCGAAGGCCTCGGCACGGCGCTTCAGCGACCGGAGCTGGATGCACAGCTGCAACTGGTGTTGCGCGGTGGCAACCTTGAGCGGGCGCCGGAAGATTTGAGCATTGAGGTCGACGGCGAAACGCGCCTGCTGACCTACAGCCTGACGCCGGTCAGCCATACCCAGGGGCATATACTCGGCGCCGTGATGGTCCTGCACGACGTCACCGAGCAGCGCGCCTTCGAACGGGTGCGCAGCGAGTTCGTGTTGCGCGCGTCCCACGAACTGCGCACGCCGGTCACGGGCATGCACATGGCGTTCGGACTGTTCCGCGAGCGGGCGAAGTTTCCTCCGGAGTCGCGTGAGTCCGACCTGCTCGACACGGTCAATGAAGAAATGCAGCGTCTGATGCAGTTGATCAACGATCTGCTCAACTTTTCGCGTTATCAGAGCGGTTTGCAGAAACTCACACTGGCGCCGTGTTCCATCGAGGACCTGCTTGAACAGGCGCGTTTGCGTTTCGCCGATTCGGCAGCGCAGAAGGGCGTTACCTTGACCGTCGAAGCGCAGAGCCCGCTGCCACGCTTGCAGGCGGATCAGGCGCAGCTCGATCGAGTCCTCGACAACCTGATCGACAACGCCTTGCGCCACACGGCGCGCGACGGGCTGATCCGCTTGCAGGCCCGTCGCCATGGCGAACGGGTGATCATCAGCGTCGAAGACAACGGCGAAGGGATTGCCTACGGTCAGCAAGGGCGGATTTTCGAACCCTTCGTTCAGGTGGGCCGCAAGAAGGGTGGGGCCGGGCTGGGTCTGGCGCTGTGCAAGGAAATCGTCCAGTTGCACGGTGGGCGGATGGGCGTTTACTCGCGGCCGGGGCAGGGCACGCAGTTCTATATGGCGCTGGCGGTTTAGGCTTCGTCGTCGATCCGGCGGCCGGCGAGTCGCCGTCCACGGGTAATCAGTTCGATGAACTGCACCGCGCTCAAGGCGTGGGCGAACAACCAGCCCTGACCGAACTTCACCCCTTCGCTGCTCAGCAGCGCCGCTTGTGACTCGAATTCGATCCCTTCGGCAATCACCTTCAGGTCCAGCGCCTGGGCCATGTGAATGATGTGTGGCGCGACACCGCTGCTGGCAGCGTCATGGCCGAGGGCGTCGATAAATGCCTTGTCGATCTTCAGGCAATCCACTGGCAGGGTTTGCAAATAGGCCAGGCTGCAATAGCCGGTGCCGAAATCGTCGATCAGCACCTGATGCCCGACATCGCGCAGCGCCTGCAGGTTTTCCCGGGCTACCACCACATCGATCAGGCCGCGCTCGGTCACCTCGAAAGCAATCTGCCGCGCCGCCACCCGATGCAGGGTCAGGAGCCGCGCCATGACCTGGCCGATGCGCGGCACCATCACGTCGCAAGCGGCCAGATTCACCGAGATGTACAGCTGCGGATTGGCCCGCAGCAACTGACCCAACTGCTCGAGCAGGCGTTGCAGGACGAAGTCGGTCATCTGGCGAATCTGTCCGGTGTTCTCGGCCATCGGGATGAACAGGTCGGGGCTGGTCAGCGTGCCGTCCGGCCGGCGCCAGCGCAGCAGGGCTTCGGCACCGACGCAGTTGCGGCTGTCGAGATCGAAGATCGGTTGATAAAGCACCTGCAACTCGCCACGGCGGATGGCGCCGTGCAGCTCGGCGTCGAGCGACTGGCGCTGGCGCACGACCCAGAACACCAGAACGCCCACCAGCGCACCGAGCACCAGACAGAAAGGCACCATCCACCACCAGAGCTCCGGAATATGCATGCCCGTGCGCGGGCTGATCAGCACCAGTTGGTATTCCGGGTTGTCGGTTGGCATGCGGTAAATCAGATGCGACTGGGTGACTTGCAGCGCGTTCGGGGTTTTCGGCGGCCAGGGTTCGGTGGGTGGCCATGCTTGTGGAACGCCAAGTACCGGAATCGCCCGGGTCCCGTGATCCAGCACTACCAACAGGCTGCTGCCGGGCAACAGGTCGACCATGTCGGTGAGATGTCCGCGCGAGGTGGCTACGCGAAAGTTGCCGCGCCCGAGCATCAGCGCTGCGCGGTTTTCATCGGGTTCGGTGGTGGTGTTCAGCCAGTAGCTGTAGGTCGGGCCCTTGATGTCCGGAGGACGGATCACCGACAGGCCTTCCTGGCGCGGACGGTTGGAGCAAATCCGCGTGGCGTCCATGTAGGCGGCTTCATAGACGAAGCGGTAGTTGAACGTCACTTGCTGCAACGTGGCGATCATTTCGTCGTCGCAGCTGCGCAAGGGCTGGGCTTCGAGGTCGTCGAGGCTTTCGCGCAACTGGCCGAAGAGTTGCTCCAGACGTGCCAGGAACCGCTCGCCCTGGGCGTTCATTTCCTGGCTTTCGCTTTGCTCGACCTGGCGCACGGCCACGAACAGCCCGCCAGTGATCAGCAGGCTCGCACTGAGGACAGCCGCGATCATCGCCAGAAACCAGGGGCGATAAAACCAGCTACGCAGCGTCTCTCGGGTAGCAACCATCATGGATATCCGAAGAATTACCAATGAGTTATAGCTGCTGATTGCGATTTCGCCCTGACCGTCGGGCGGGCGTCATTATTTTGTCTGATTCAGCACCAGCAGCAACGCTGCCGTTTGCGCATCCGGCGTGCCGTCAAAGCGCGCAGGGCGGTAGTGCATCTGGAAGGCCGCGAGTACATGGCGGGTCGCTACATCCAGCTCACCGGTTTGCGGCGTCGAGTAGCCCAGGCGTGCCAGTTGGCTCTGGAACCAGGTGATGCTCGGCAGCTCGGCGTCGAACTGCGCTTGCTGGCGTGCCACGGCTTGCTCGTCGGGCCAGAGCCCCAGCCCCTCGGCCGCCAGTCGCTTCCAGGGGAACAGCGGCCCCGGGTCGAGCTTGCGCAACGGGGCGATGTCGCTATGGCCGATGATGTGGCGCGGGCTGATGCCCTGGCGTTTGCTGATGTCCTTGAGCAGGACGATCAACGATTGCACCTGGGCTTCGCTGTAGGGATACCAGAGGCGACCGGTCGGTGTGTCCTTGAAGCCCGGATTGACGATTTCGATGCCGATCGAGCTGGAGTTGAGCCAGGTACGGCCTTGCCATTCGCTTTCGCCGGCGTGCCATGCGCGCAGGTTTTCGTCCATCAGCTTATAGATGGTGGCGTTCTTGTCATCGCCGATCAGGTAATGGCTGCTGACTTCGCCGTGGGTCAGCAATTGCAGTGAGCGTTCGAGCGAGGCGGAGGTGTAGTGCACGATCACGAACTGCACACGGCTGTCGTGATTGACCGAAGGATGGCTGGTGTCGAAACGCGGGCCGCTGGCACAACCGGCCAATAAGAGGAGCGACGCGAGGAGGGTGAAAAATTTCATGGCAGAGGGCAGTACACGCAAGACGATAATGCAACAGTGTAACGTATCGCCTTGCGCTTCGACGCTTAAAGGGCTGATTTAAACAATATGGAACAATTGCCTCAGCCCAGCTCTACCCGGTTACGCCCTGCGTTTTTTGCCCGGTAAAGCGCCTGATCGGCTCTTTTGAGCACCAGATCGCTGTGTTCTCCCGGCCGGAATGCCGCCAGCCCCATGGAAACCGTGATCGTGACGCGCTCGCCCTTGAAGTGAAACGGGCAGGCTTCGATGGCGGCGCGCAGGGTTTCCAGGAGTTTGGCGCCGACCGCCGGCGGGGTGGCCGGGAGCAGAAGGACAAACTCTTCCCCGCCGAAACGGGCGATGAATTCACTGCCGCGCAAACGCTTGCGCAGCACCGTGGCGATGATTTTCAAGACCTTGTCGCCGGCCAGATGCCCGTAGTTGTCGTTGATTCGTTTGAAGTGATCGAGGTCGAGCATGGCCAGGCTCAAGGTATTGCCGTGCTGCTGCCATTGGGCGATTTCATGTTCGAGCCGTTCGGTCCAGGCGGCGCGGTTGGGCAGGCCGGTGAGCGGATCGATCAGGGCTTTCTGGCGTTGCTCTTCGAGGTGTTCGCGATAACCCTGCGCTTCCTGCTCCATGTGTGCGACGCGTTCGGCCAGGCTTTTCAGGCGTCCAGCCACTTCCTGTTCCCGGGCGTCGCGCTGCTTCTGGTGCTGATCCATGGTGCCGAGCAGGCCTTCGAGGTGGTTTTCCAGCACTTGCTTGAGATCGTCCAGATCGGCCGCTTCCTGCACGCTGTTCTGCAGGCCGTCGACCTGTTCGCGGATCTGCGTGTCCATCGCTCGCGCCGCAGAGCTGTTGTCGGCGTGGCCTTCGCTGGCGGCCTGCAAGTTGCTCTGGAACGCTTCGAGGCGCTCGTTGAGTTGCTGCAGGTAGGCTTCGAATTCGTGCTGGCCGCTGTCGGTAATGGCCAGCATCAAGGTCGCGAGATCGTCGAGGATCGGCAGCAATTCGTACCAGTTCAGGCCGTTTTTCAATCGATCGCGCATGGCCTCGGCTTGCGGGCGATGGCGCTCCGGCAAGGTCAGGTCATCCAGCAGCCCGATCAGCGTGTCTTCGATGTGTTTGGCGACCGAGCTGTAGGACGGCTCCGGCGAGTCCGGCAGGGCGTAGAGGATGTCGTGCTCGGATTGTTCCGGATCGATGGCGGCCAATGCCTGGGCGATGGGCTCGGGCAGGGGCAGGCTGTCGAGGATCACGGGCGGCGGGGTATCGCCGGGGTGGATCAGTTCGTCGGGGTTGATGGCCGTGGGCACTGCCGGCGCGAAAACCGGAGGAGGTGTGAAGGTCTGCGGCTCCGGTTCTGGCTCGGCGGTTTCTGGTTCGCTGGGGGCGGAGGGGGATTCGGTGAGGATTCTGGCAGGCTCAAAGGCAACCACCTCCGGCTCCGAATGATACTCGGGGGTTGGTGCTGGAGTTTGCGGCTGCTCGACTTCGGGGGCGGCAACCGGCGCTTGGCTGACGGGCGCAGGGACGACCGGTTCGGCGGTCGTGACAGGCGCTTCCTGCAAGGGCGCGGTCTGATGAGTGACGGGCAGTTGCTCTGGCTGTGCGGGTGGTGCAGCCACAGCAGGCTGGGTCGCCGTCACAGGCGTTTCCTCGCTGTCGCGACTGCCGAACAGGCGCTGTAACAAGCCTGGGCGTCCCGGTTCCGCCGGCGTTGCCAGTTGGCTCAAGGCCTTGCCCTGCAAGCCGCTGAGTTCGCTGAGCAGCAGCGGCATCTCTCTGGCCTGACTCACCCGCCCATCCAGCTGCTTGGCGAATTTCTTCAACGGCTGGGCCACATCGCGAGGCAGGGGCAGAGATTGCAGTTGAGTGACCAGCGCCGTCAGTGCGGTGCTGACCTGTTCGATCCGGGTTTCCCGACGCTGCTCGGAATCGAGCACGGCTTTTTCCAGGCGCGGCAGCAGGGCGGCGAGGCCAGCGTCCATGTCATCGGTGCGCACCACGTCGCGCATTTCTTTCATGCACTGGTCGACCACGCGGTCGGTGCCTTCCGCTGCCAGCGTGCTGCGCACCAGGCCGCGGCGCAGCAGGTCGAGCCGGGCGTCCCATCGACGTTCGAGCTTTTCCTGTTGTTCGATGCTTTTGAGGTATTTCTCTTTCCAGCGCTGGGCTTCGTCGCTCATTCAGGGGTTCCGCGAAGGGCAGTGCTCAACGCGGGCAATGCATCGGCCGTGAGCGAACCCGGCAGACGAATCTCTACCGCGACCGGCAGGTGATCGGAAATCGGTTGTGCCAGCACTTCGACCTTTTCCAGGGTCAGGGTCGGGCTGAGCAGAATATGATCCAGGCAGCGCTGGGGGCGCCAGCTGGGGAATGTTGCTTCGAGTTGCGGGGCGAGCAGGCCGAGGTCGCGCAACGGCGAGTGTTGCAGCAGATCGCTGGCGTGGGTGTTCATGTCGCCCATCAGCACTTGGTGCTTGTAGCCGCCGATCAGCTCGCGGATGTAGGCTAGTTGCATGCTGCGCACCCGGGCGCCGAGCGCCAGGTGCATCATCACCACCACCAGCGCTTCCGGGCCTTCGCCGAAGCGCACCAGAATCGCCCCGCGTCCCTTTGGACCCGGCAGCGGGTGGTCTTCAATCGCCCACGGACGCAGGCGACTGAGCACGCCATTGCTGTGCTGGGCCAGTCGGCCAAGGTTGCGATTGAGTTGTTGATACCAGTAGGGGAAGGCGCCGAGCTGGGCCAGGTGTTCGACCTGATTGACGTAGCCTGAACGCAGGCTGCCGCCATCGGCTTCCTGCAGGGCGACCAGATCGAAGTCGCCGAGCAGATTGCCGATCTTTTGCAGATTGCTGGAGCGCCCGGGGTGCGGCAGCAGATGCTGCCAGCTGCGGGTCAGGTAGTGCCGATAGCGCTCGGTGCTGATGCCGACCTGAATATTGAAGCTGAGCAAGCGCAGACGGCTGTCTGCGGGCAGGCCCGTCGATTCCAGGTGATGCTCGTTGACCTGCGGATCATGCAGGCCAACGACGCGTTCGGTTCCCCAGCGGCGCATGGCGATTGCCGCGCTTAGTTGGCGGCTGCCTTGGTGGTCGCTCGCTCTTTGGCTACCAGTTGGTCAGCCAGTTTCAGTGCCTGTTCGGCGCCGCCGGCGGAGCCGATGTCGAAGCGGTACTTACCGTTGACGATCATGGTTGGAACACCGGAGATTTCATACTTCTTGGCCAGTTCGCGGGCTTTCACGATCTGCCCTTTGATGGCGAACGAATCGAAGGTCGCCAGGAACTTGTCCTTGTCCACGCCTTGAGTGGCGAGGAAGTCGGCCATGTCGTTCTTGTCGGTCAGTTTCTTGTGTTCTTTCTGGATCGCGTTGAATACGGCAGCGTGCACGTTGTGCTCGACGCCCATGGCTTCCAGGGTCAGGAACATCTGGCCGTGAGCGTCCCACGGGCCACCGAACATCGCAGGAATGCGCACGAAGTTGACGTCGGACGGCAGTTTTTCAACCCACGGATTGATCACCGGCTCGAACGCGTAGCAGTGCGGGCAGCCATACCAGAACAGCTCGACCACTTCGATCTTGCCAGGCACGGCGACCGGTACCGGGTTGCTCAGTTCGACGTAAGGGGCAGCAGGGGCTTCGGCGGCCTGGGCGGTCACGCCGAACAGGCTGGCAGCGACGAGGGCGGCGCTGATGATCAGATTACGCATGCTTTACTCCTGGACAATTTTGGTCGCCTCGCGCGACCTGTTTTCAGACAGATCCTGGCGGGCATGAGGTCTGTAGTGTAACGGCAGCGGCCACAAAAAAGGGCGGCCAAAGCCACCCTTTTTATACTTCATGCAACGGATTAATCGAGCGTTAACGTGGCAGGCGTTTGCCATCGCACGTAACGCTCGAATCGCGCGTCTTAGTGCAGGCCCTGAATGTAGCTGGAGACTGCCGCGATGTCTTCGTCACTCAGCTTGCGGGCGATGGTGCGCATGGTCATTGCGTCGCCATCGTTGTTGCGGCCGGCTTCTTCCTTGCGGAAATCGGTCAGCTGCTTGGCGATGTACTGAGCGTGTTGGCCACCCAGGTGCGGGAAGCCGGCGGCTGCGTTGCCGGCGCCGTTCGGCGAGTGGCAACCGGTGCAGGCTGGCAGGCCTTTCTCGAGGTTGCCGCCACGGAACAGGGCTTCACCGCGAGCGACGATCTTCGGATCGGCGGCGCCGACGCTGCCTTTCTGGCTGGCGAAGTAGGCGGCGATATCGGCCAGGTCCTGATCGCTCAGGTTGGTCAGCAGGCCGGTCATTTCCAGAACGGTGCGCTTGCCCGACTTGATGTCGTGCAATTGCTTGGTCAGGTAGCGTTCACCCTGTCCGGCCAGCTTTGGAAAGTTTGGCGCCATGCTGTTGCCATCCGGGCCATGGCAGGCGCCGCATACGGCGGCTTTTGCCTGGCCTGCGGCTGCATCACCGGCAGCATGGGCGAAGCCTGAGATTCCCACGGTCAACAGCAGACTCACGATCAGTTTGTTCATCAGCTAATCCAACTACGGCTAAGGGTTAAGAGTTATGGACCGGGCTTACTCTCGCTCATCCAGAGGATGAGGGCCTGGTAATCCTCGGCACTGCAGTCCATGCACAAACCACGCGGCGGCATCGCCTTGAAACCCTGGGTCACGTGTTGCACCAGCGTCTCCATACCTTTCGCCAACCTCGGCGTCCAATCTTCCTGATCGCCTCTTTTGGGCGCCATGGGTAGTTGGCCGGAATGACAGGCTCCACAAACACGGTTGTACACGGCTTCCGGATCCTGTGTAGCCTGTGCGCTGTAAATCGGCATCAAGACTCCGGCAGCCAGCAGCCATTTCGTCATAAAACGACCTTTTCAGGGTTGAGAGCGTTCTGCGTTCTAATGCGCAATCAAGGTCTGTCGCTCTCGTGAACTTCATCCTTCGCTGGGACAAAGCACACACAAAATCTGCGGCATTATATACTGGCGTCACTGAAACGGAAGCGACACCGCGTTCCGCGCCTAATCCCGGCGCCGCCCACATCGGAAATCCCATGCAACTCAAGAATCCCATCCTCGGCCTGTGCCAACAGTCCACGTTCATGCTCAGTGCCGCCAAAGTCGATCAGTGCCCCGACGACGAAGGCTTCGAAGTGGCGTTTGCCGGTCGTTCCAACGCCGGTAAATCCAGCGCGCTGAACACCCTGACTCACGCCAGCCTGGCGCGCACCTCGAAAACCCCGGGTCGCACACAGCTGTTGAACTTCTTCAAGCTAGACGATGAACGGCGTCTGGTCGACCTCCCGGGTTACGGTTATGCAAAAGTACCGATCCCGCTCAAGCAGCACTGGCAGCGTCACCTCGAGGCTTACCTCGGTGGCCGCGAGAGTTTGAAGGGTTTGATTCTGATGATGGACATCCGTCATCCAATGACCGATTTCGACCTGCTGATGCTCGACTGGGCCGTTGCCGCCGGCATGCCGATGCACATCCTGCTGACCAAGGCCGACAAACTGACCTACGGCGCGGCCAAGAACACGCTGCTCAAGGTGCAGTCGGAAATCCGTAAGGGGTGGGGCGATCAAGTGACTATCCAGCTGTTCTCCGCCCCAAAACGCATGGGTCTGGAAGAGGCCTACACTGTGTTGGCAGGCTGGATGGAACTGGCCGATAAAGGCGCGGAAGCAGCGGCTGAATAATAAGGATATGGAAAATTGGCTGTAGTGCGGTCAGGCAAGGCAAAAGTGTTAGTAAAAAGCGGAGTTTAGGGGACCTAAATGAGCATTTTTACTAACGCTTTTAACGCAGCATGACCGCGCTACAGCCAATTTTGAGGCAAAAAAAGCCCCGGACTTCATATGGGGAGGGAGAAGTTCCGGGGTTTAAGTTCCGAACCGCTAGGGCGGGGTTCAGATATCTGCCAACACTTAACACAACATAGGAGCATCGAAGGGCTTCACCAGCCATTCAGTATCTCTGAGTGCCCTGTCGCAAGATTAGTTCAGAATCTTTTCAAAAAACTTTGGAATAAACTCAAGAACGATCAGGCCTAAGCGGTTTTCGGTGCTTTTGCCGCGACGCTCGGTCGCAGCAAAGCCGCGTCCCAGAGGCCTCAGTGCGCCTCGTCCCAGTTGTTGCCAACTCCCACTTCCACCAGCAACGGCACGTCCAGTTTTGCCGCTTCGCTCATGTGCACGCGAATTTCTTCGCGAACCTGATCGACCAGATCCTCGCGAACCTCCAGCACCAGTTCGTCGTGCACCTGCAGGATGACTTTGGCGTCCAGCCCGGAAGCGCTCAGCCAGTTATCCACCGCCACCATGGCTTTCTTGATGATGTCTGCTGCGGTGCCCTGCATCGGCGCGTTGATCGCCGTGCGTTCGGCGGCCGCGCGATCCTGCGGCTTGTTCGAGTTGATTTCCGGCAGATACAGACGACGACCGAAGATCGTTTCCACGAAGCCTTGGTCTGCTGCCTGGGCGCGGGTGCGATCCATGTACTCGCGAACGCCCGGGTAACGCGCGAAGTAGGTGTCGATGTAGGCCTTGGCAGTCTTGGTGTCGACGCCGATGTCCTTGCCCAGCTTCTGCGCGCCCATGCCGTAGATCAGGCCGAAGTTGATCGCCTTGGCGCTCCGGCGCTGGTCGGACGTCACTTCGTTGAGCTCGACCTTGAATACTTCGGCCGCGGTGGCGGTGTGCACGTCCAGGTTGTTGCGGAAGGCATTCATCAGCCCTTCGTCGCGGGACAGGTGGGCCATGATTCGCAGTTCAATTTGCGAGTAGTCCGCCGCCAGCAGTTTATAGCCTTTCGGCGCGACGAACGCCTGACGGATGCGTCGGCCCTCGGCGGTGCGCACCGGGATGTTCTGCAGATTCGGATCGCTCGACGACAGGCGTCCGGTCGACGCGACGGCCTGATGGTACGAGGTGTGGATACGCCCGGTACGCGGATTGATCTGCTCCGGCAGGCGATCGGTGTAGGTGCTTTTCAGCTTGCTCATGGAACGGTGTTCCATGAGCACTTTCGGCAAGCGGTGATCGTCTTCGGCCAGTTTCGCCAGCACTTCTTCGGCGGTGGACGGCTGGCCCTTGGCGGTCTTCTTCAGCACCGGCAGGCCAAGTTTTTCGTAGAGGATTACGCCCAGTTGCTTCGGCGAGCCGAGGTTGAACTCTTCACCGGCAATCTCGAAGGCTTCACGTTCCAGCGCGACCATCTTGTTGCCCAGCTCAATGCTCTGAATGCCGAGCAGTTCAGCATCGACGAACGCGCCCTGGCGCTCGATGCGAGCGAGCACCGGCACCAGCGGGATCTCGATGTCGGTCAGCACGCTGGCCAGGCTCGGGATGGCGCTGAGTTTTTCGAACAGGGTCTGGTGCAGGCGCAGGGTCACGTCGGCATCTTCGGCGGCATACGGCCCGGCCTGTTCCAGGGCGATCTGGTCGAAGGTCAGTTGCTTGGCGCCTTTGCCGGCGATGTCCTGGAAGCTCACGGTGGTGTGGTCCAGGTATTTCTGCGCCAGGCTGTCCATGTCGTGACGGGTGGCGGTGGAGTTGAGCACGTAGGACTCAAGCATCGTGTCGAAGGCAATCCCGCGCACAGTGATGCCTTCATTCTGATCGCCGCCAATGGCGCAGTTGGCCAGGATGTTCATGTCGAACTTGGCGTGTTGGCCGACCTTGAGTTTGTTCGGATCTTCAAGGATCGGCTTGAGTGCGCGCAGCACGGTGTCGCGATCCAGCTGCTGCGGCACGCCGATGTAGGAGTGGGTCAGCGGGATGTACGCCGCTTCGTTGGCCTGTACCGCGAAGGAAAGCCCGACCAGTTGCGCCTGCTGCGCGTCGATGCCGGTGGTTTCGGTGTCGAAGGCGAACAGTTTGGCGTTCTTCAGCTTTTCCAGCCAGACGTCGAATCGCGTCTGATCGAGGATGGTTTCGTACGCGGCTTCAGCCGCAGCGGCGGGCGCTTCCTCTTCGGCAGGCGCACTGAACAGATCGCCGGCCGGCGCAGGCTCGGCAGCAGCGCTCAGTTCCTGGCGCTTGGCATCGCGATCCAGGTCATTCAGCCAGCTCTTGAATTCCAGCAGGGTGTACAGCTCGTAAAGTTTGGCCGGGTCCTCCGGACCCATTTGCAGGTCCTCGAGGCCGATATCCAGCGGCACGTCGACCTTGATGGTCGCCAGTTGATAGGAGAGGAACGCCATCTCCTTGTGCTCTTCGAGCTTGGCCGGCAGCGTCTTGGCGCCGCGAATCGGCAGGGTCGGCACGATGTCGAGCTGCGCGTACAGCTCGGTCAGGCCACCGTTGACGCCTACCAGCAGGCCGGAAGCGGTCTTCGGACCGATGCCGGGAACGCCGGGGATGTTGTCGGAAGAATCGCCCATCAGGGCCAGATAATCGATGATCTGCTCCGGAGCGACGCCGAATTTCTCCTTCACGCCCTCCACGTCCATCGAACTACCGGACATGGTGTTGACCAAGGTAATGTGGCCGTCGACCAGTTGCGCCATGTCCTTGTCGCCGGTGGAGATGATCACCGGACGATCGGCGGCCGCGCTGCTGCGGGCCAGGGTGCCGATCACGTCATCGGCCTCGACGCCTTCGACGCACAGCAGCGGGAAACCGAGGGCGATCACGCTCTGGTGCAGCGGCTCGATCTGCACGCGCATGTCGTCGGGCATGCTTGGGCGGTTGGCTTTGTATTCGGCGTACATCTCATCGCGAAATGTCCCACCCTTGGCGTCGAACACCACGGCGAACGGGCTGTCCGGATACTGCTTGCGCAGGCTCTTGAGCATGTTCAGCACGCCTTTGACCGCACCGGTCGGCAGGCCTTTGGAGGTGGTCAGCGGTGGCAGCGCGTGAAAGGCGCGGTACAGGTAAGACGAACCGTCCACCAGGACGAGGGGGGCTTGGCTCATGAGCAGAATCAACCTTTTCGGCGGGCCCGGCGCTAGAATAGCGGGACCGTTGACGACAAAGGGACAAGGTTATCATGCGTACGTTAAATCGCTTGCTGCTGGTCAGTCTGATTGCTGTTTCACCGCTGGCCGCGATCGCGGCGGATGATGCGCCATCGTCGGAGCCGGAAGTTACCATCAGCACGCACACGGAAGGCGACAAGGTCATTCAGGAATACAGCCGGAGTGGATTCGTGTATGCGATCAAGGTCACACCGAAGGTCGGCAAACCCTATTTCCTGGTGCGTGCCGATGGTTCGGACGCGAACTACATCCGGTCCGACCAGCCGGATATGCTGATTCCGTCGTGGGAAATCTTTACCTGGAAGTAAGTTTCCTGACTTTTAATCGGCGCCGTTTGATGGCGGCGCCAGAACTGAGCAGTTTTTAACCATGTCTGTGTTCACCCCCCTGGCTCGGCCCGAGCTGGAAACCTTTCTCGCCCCTTACGGGCTCGGCCGTCTGCTCGATTTCCAGGGGATCGCCGCCGGCAGCGAAAACACCAACTTCTTCATCAGCATGGAAAAGGGCGAGTTCGTCCTGACCCTGGTCGAACGTGGCCCGGTGCAGGAAATGCCGTTCTTCATCGATCTGCTCGACGTGCTGCACGAAGCCGATCTGCCGGTGCCTTACGCGCTGCGCACCACCGACGGCGTTGCCCTGCGCGAGCTGAAAGGCAAACCGGCGCTGCTGCAACCGCGCCTGGCCGGCAAGCACATCAAGCAGGCCAATGCCCAGCATTGCGCGCAGGTCGGTGACTTGCAGGCGCACCTGCACCTGGCGACCCAGGGCGACAACATGATCAAGCGCAAGACCGATCGTGGTCTGGACTGGATGCTGGAAGAAGGCACACAGTTTCTTTCGCACCTGAGCGACGCGCCGCGTGCGCTGCTGCAAACCGCGCTGGACGAAATCACCCAACAGAAAGAGAAAATTCTCGCGCTGCCTCGGGCAAATATCCACGCCGACCTGTTTCGCGACAACGCAATGTTCGAAGGCACGCACCTGACCGGGCTGATCGACTTCTACAACGCCTGCTCCGGGCCGATGCTCTATGACGTGGCGATTGCCCTGAACGACTGGTGCTCGGACGATGACGGCCTGATCGACGGCCCGCGTGCACGGGCCTTCCTTGGCGCCTACGCGGCATTGCGACCTTTCACGGCGGCCGAAGCCGAACTGTGGCCGACCATGCTGCGAGTGGCGTGCGTGCGGTTCTGGCTATCCCGCCTGATTGCGGCGGAATCGTTCGCCGGGCAGGACGTGCTGATTCACGATCCGAAAGAGTTCGAGCAGCGGCTGGCGCAGCGTCAGACGGTCAATACGCCGCTACCTTTCGCCCTGTAAAAGAAAAAACCGCAGCCTGCACAGGCTGCGGTTTTTTTTGTATCAGAGCGATTCGAGACAACCCGCCAGATCATTCCCCAGCTTCTCCAGCACTTGCTCGTAACCTTGAGCCGTCGCTGGCGTGTACCCGCCCAGCGCATCCAGTTCCGCCAGTTTCACCGGCAGGCCTGCCACCAGGGTCTCGGCGAGACGTGGACGTAGCGGCGGCTCACTGAACACGCAGGTCTTGCCGACTTCCTGCAAGCGCGCGCGCATCGCCGCCACATGCTGGGCGCCCGGCTGCACTTCCGCCGCTACGCTGAACACGCCGGTGTGCTTCAAGCCGTAGGCCTCCTCGAAGTAGTCGAAGGCTTCGTGGAAGACGAAGTAGGGTTTGCCTTCAATACCGGCCAGACGTTTCTTCAAGCGCTGATCCAGTGCATCCAGACGTTCATCGAACGCCTTGGCGTTGCTCTGATAGCGCTCGGCATTGGCCGGGTCTGCGGCGCTCAAGTCAGCAGCCATTTTGTCGGCAATAACCCGCGCGTTCACCGGCGATAGCCACAAATGCGCATCGAGACTGCCCGGGCGATGGTCGTGGTCATGTTCGTCGGCTTCTTCAGCGTGGGAATGGTTGTCCGCAGCGAAGCGGCGCAGCTTCATGCCCGGCAAGTCCTGCACGGCAACGCTCGGCAGCGTACGCCCGTTCAGCACGCGAGGCAGGAAACTTTCCATGTCCGGGCCGATCCAGTACAGCAGGTCCACCGATTGCACCTTGCGCACGTCGGACGGACGCAACGCGTAGTTATGTGGCGAAGCCCCCGGTGGCAGCAGCACTTCGGGAATAGCCACGCCGTCCTGCACCGCAGCGGCAATCAGTTGCAGGGGCTTGATGCTGGTGAGGACTCTGACCTCGGCCTGAGCCGGACCGATCAGCAGAAAACCGGTGATGAATACGACAAAAACAGAAAAAAGTCGGGACACGATGACCACTCAATGAGGCGAGAACGGGTAACATAATAACGTCTCTAACCAAACTCGTCGCCGCTCATGCCTATTACACCGATTGCCAGCCGTCCTCACGACCACTCGCACTGCGTTCACAGCGCGCTGTCCGAGGCCGATGCCCTGTGTGCACAGAAAGGCTTGCGCCTGACCGCGTTGCGCCGGCGGGTGCTGGAACTGGTCTGGCAAAGCCACAAGCCGCTGGGCGCCTACGACATTCTGGCCGTGCTCAGCGAGCAGGACGGCCGCCGCGCCGCGCCGCCGACCGTATACCGGGCGCTGGATTTCCTGCTGGAAAACGGTCTGGTGCACCGCATTTCCTCGCTCAACGCCTTCGTTGGCTGCGTTCACCCGAAACATTCGCACCAGGGCCAGTTCCTGATTTGCCGCGAATGCCATGCCGCCATCGAACTTGAGCAAAAAACCATCAGCGATGCGATTGTCCACAGCGCCAAGGACGTCGGCTTCATCGTCGAGGCCCAGACCGTCGAAGTGGTCGGCCTCTGCTCCGGTTGCCGGGGGGCTTGATGAGCGATGCGCTGATCCGTCTGGAGCAGGTGGCGGTCCGGTTTGCCGGGCAGAACGTGCTGGACAACATTCACCTGAGCGTCGAACCGGGGCAGATCGTCACCCTGATCGGCCCCAACGGCGCCGGCAAGACCACGCTTGTGCGCGCCGTGCTCGGGCTGCTGAAACCCGACAGCGGCAGCGTCTGGCGCAAGCCGAAGCTGCGCGTCGGTTACATGCCGCAAAAACTCCACGTCGATCCGACCTTGCCGCTGTCAGTCCTGCGCTTTCTGCGGCTGGTGCCGGGCGTCGATCGTCCGCGTGCGCTGGCGGCACTCAAGGAAGTCGGCGCCGAGCACGTCATCGACAGCCCGGTGCAAAGCGTTTCCGGCGGTGAAATGCAGCGCGTGCTGTTGGCTCGGGCACTGCTTCGCGAGCCGGAACTGCTGGTGCTCGACGAGCCGGTGCAGGGCGTCGATGTTGCCGGGCAAGCCGAGCTGTACAGCCTGATCACCCGTCTGCGCGACCGTCACGGTTGTGGTGTGCTGATGGTGTCCCACGATCTGCATCTGGTGATGAGCACCACGGACCAGGTGGTGTGCCTCAACCGTCACGTCTGCTGCTCCGGGCATCCTGAGCAGGTCAGTGGCGATCCGGCTTTTGTCGAGCTGTTCGGCAACAATGCGCCGAGCCTGGCGATCTATCACCACCATCATGACCATGCCCACGACCTGCACGGTTCGGTGGTCAAGGGGCCTTTGACGGGCCAACCTCACGTTCACGGAGATAGCTGCAAGCATGGCTGATTTTCTGTTCTACGCCCTGCTTGCAGGTCTGGCGCTGGCGGTGGTCGCGGGGCCGCTGGGCTCGTTCGTGGTCTGGCGGCGCATGGCCTATTTTGGCGACACGCTGTCCCACGCCGCACTGCTCGGCGTGGCGCTGGGCTTTCTGCTGGATGTCAGCCCGACCGTCGCGGTCACCGTGGGCTGCCTGCTGCTGGCGGTGCTGCTGGTGACCTTGCAACAGCGCCAGCCGCTGGCGTCCGACACACTGTTGGGCATTCTTGCGCCGAGCACGCTCTCTCTCGGGCTGGTGGTACTAAGCTTCATGCATGAAGTGCGGATCGACCTGATGGCCTATCTGTTCGGCGACCTGCTGGCGATCAGCCCGACCGATCTGGCGTGGATCCTCGGCGGCAGCGCGGCGGTGCTGGTGTTGCTGGTGACGCTGTGGCGCCCGCTGCTGGCGATCACCGTGCACGAAGAGCTGGCCAAAGTCGAAGGTCTGCCGGTGGCCGGTTTGCGCATGGCGCTGATGCTGTTGATCGCGGTAGTGATCGCGGTAGCGATGAAAATCGTCGGTGTGTTGCTGATTACTTCGCTGTTGATCATCCCGGCGGCTGCGGCACAACGTCACGCCCGTTCGCCGGAACAGATGGCACTGGGCGCGAGCGTGCTGGGCATGCTCGCCGTGTGTGGCGGGCTGGCGCTGTCCTGGTTCAAGGACACCCCGGCGGGCCCGTCAATCGTTGTGACGGCGGCCGCACTGTTTCTGCTGAGTTTTGTTCTGCCCCGTCGAGGGGTGTAGACTTGCTCGTTTTTTGCGCAAATAGAGAGTCGCAGGAATGAAGCCGTTCGCCTCCCGTTATCTGCTCCTTGTGGCCTTTTCAGTGCTGCTGGGCGCCTGCCAAAGCACGCCGCCGGTGGCCGAAGTCCCCGATGCGCGGGCCACGGCCATCGCACAGCTGGAGCAAAGCCTGGCCAGCAGCGAACTGGCCACTGCCGAAGACCAATTGGCAGCCTTGCAGGCCGAAACACCCAACGATCAATCCCTTGAGCAATACCAGCGCCAGTTGGCCGAGGCCTATCTGCGCCGCAGCCAGATCGTCCTGCAAAAGGGCGATGTGAATGCGGCCGCGACCGCGTTGGCCCGTGCCCGCGTGCTGATGCCCAAGGCCCCGGCACTGACCGGTGGCGTCAATGGCGCGATCACCGAAGCGCGCAAGGCTGAACTGGAGAAAGCCGAAGCGGCGCTGCAAGCCGCTGAAGCCAAGCCGAAGGCCAAAGTGATCGATCCGACTGCCGAGAGCACCACGATTGCGCTGAATATCACCGATAGCCGCAAACTTCGCCGCCAACTGGATGCGATCGCCGCCGATGTGGTGAATTACGACTGTGCGGTGAGCATTCAGGCCCCGCGCACCAATGATTACCCGTGGCTGGCGACGTTGATCACCAAGCGCGTGAAGAAGCTTGATCCGGATTTCGATCTGAAGATCGAAAAACAGATTCTGCGCACGGTGCCGGCGCAGATGGTTCTGAGCCCGCGCAAACCTTGAATTAACCGCAGCCTGCTTTTCGCAGGCTGCGGTTTTTTTTCAGGCAGGAATCGCCTTGGCCTTGGCTTCCCTATCCCAAACCCGATGCTGCCCGATCGCCGCAAAGAATGGCTGGGTCAGCGCGCCTACATCCTTGCCTTCGACCAACCCCGCATCCGTTTCCAGCTTCAACACGTCCAGCAACTGTTTGGCCTCGCCATGCAGCGCAATCGCCTTCAAGTGCTTGTACGCCTCCAGCAGGTAATGCAACGCCACGCCGTCACCGCTCAACGCTTTAACCGACGCTGCGCCACCCGGCACGAATACCGCATCGAACGCAATCGAAGGCAAACCTTCCATCGACGCATCTACCGCCAGGGTTTTGCCATCGGCGGTCTTCACCGGCGCCGAAGTCGGACCAAGCAGTTTGGCGTGCGCACCTTCTGCCGCCAGCGCCTTCTTCATCGCATCAATCGCCGCACCATCGACGCCGTTGGCCGCAAGGATCGCAACTTTTCGTGTCTTGATGTTCTCCGGCAGCAGGTTGGCCTGACTCAGCGCCGGCGAACGATCCAGTGATGTTTCAGGCACGTCCACGGTACCTTTGCCTGGCGCTGGCAGACCCAGGTTGGCCGCCACGCGTTTGGCCAGCTCCAGATCGATGTTGGCGAGAATCTCGTTCACTTGCCGCGCCCGGATGAACTCACGCTCAACCTTGCCCAGTTCGAAACTGTAGGCGGCGATGATGTGCTCTTTCTCGTGCGGGCTCATGCTGTTGAAGAACAGCCGCGCCTGGGAGAAGTGGTCGCTGAACGACTCGCTGCGCTGACGGATCTTGTTGGCGTCGATACGCTCCGGGTAGCTCTCGAAGCCGCCGTCCTGCGCCGCCGGTGGAGTTTCTTTCGGCCAGCCGCCATCGATGGAGTTCGGTTCGTAGGACGCGCGGCCCTTGTCGATCACTGTACGGTGCTGGGCATCGCGCTGGCCGTTGTGGAACGGTGCGACCGGGCGATTGATCGGCAGCTCATGAAAGTTCGGCCCGCCAAGTCGGCTGATCTGCGTGTCGGTGTAGGAAAACAGCCGGCCTTGCAGCAGCGGGTCATTGGAGAAGTCGATCCCCGGCACGATATGGCCGGGGCAGAAAGCGACCTGCTCGGTTTCGGCAAAGAAGTTGTCCGGGTTGCGGTTGAGGGTCATCTTGCCCAGCGGCGTGATCGGAACGATTTCTTCGGGAATCAGTTTGGTCGGGTCAAGGATGTCGAAATCGAAGTCGTGCTCGTTTTCCTCTTCGATGACCTGAACGCCGAGTTCCCATTCCGGGTAGTCACCCATCTCGATGGCTTCCCACAGATCGCGCCGGTGGTAGTCGGTGTCTTTACCGGCGAGCTTCTGCGCCTCGTCCCATACCAGCGAACAAGTGCCGGCAGTAGGGCGCCAGTGGAATTTGACGAAGCGCGATTTGCCCTCGGCATTGATCAGCCGGAAGGTGTGCACGCCGAAGCCCTGCATGCTGCGCAGGCTTTTCGGGATCGCCCGGTCGGACATCGCCCAGATCACCATGTGCGCCGATTCCGGCACCAGCGACACAAAATCCCAGAACGTGTCGTGAGCCGAGCCGCCGGTAGGGATCTCGTTATGCGGTTCGGGCTTCACCGCGTGGACGAAGTCAGGAAATTTGATCGCGTCCTGTATGAAAAATACCGGCATGTTGTTGCCGACCAGATCGAAGTTGCCTTCGTCGGTGAAGAACTTCACGGCAAAACCACGCACGTCACGCACGGTATCGCCGGAACCACGCGGTCCCTGAACCGTGGAAAAACGCACGAACACCGGGGTTTTCTTCCCCGGATCCTGCAGGAAACCGGCCTTGGTCAGCGTCGAATGGTTCTCGTAGCTCTGAAAGAAACCATGGGCGCCGGTGCCGCGGGCGTGGACGATGCGCTCGGGAATCCGTTCATGGTCAAAGTGCGTGATCTTTTCACGCATGATGAAGTCTTCCAAAAGCGACGGCCCGCGAGCCCCGGCCTTGAGGGTGTTCTGGTTATCAGCAATTTTCACGCCCTGATTGGTGCGCAGGGCCTGACCGGTAGCGTCGGAGCGAAACTTCTCCAGGCTGTCGAGTTTGGCATTGGTGTTGGCGCGATCCGGGGTATCGGTGCCGGCCAGTTGGCTTTTGTCATTGGCAGGTTTCTTGGTACTCATCAGTCATGAACTCCTGTTTGTCCCGGGATTGCCCCGGAACGCTTGAGTGTTTCCCAGGCACGGCACCCAGGGTTTTCAAGTCGCTTAATTAGTGACTGATGAGGGTTTCGGGCGTTCCTTTTTTATGACCTTTGATCCTGTTATTGCCAAATCGAAGGTTATTCGCGAAATAAATGCTAAGAACCTCTATACGGACAGGCTAAAATGCGCGCCCGGCTAACCGCTGATCCTTTTCCAACGCGCCCCACAAGGTTCGCTACGTGATCGAGTTTCAAAACGTCCATAAGACTTACCGCGTCGCCGGTAAGGACATCACCGCGCTGCACCCGACCAGCTTCTCCATCGAGAACGGTCAGGTGTTCGGCCTGATTGGCCATTCCGGCGCGGGAAAAAGTACCCTGCTGCGTCTGATCAATCGCCTGGAGCAATCCAGTGGCGGCAAGATCATCGTCGACGGTGAAGAAGTCACCGCGCTGGACGCCAACGGCCTGCGCCGTTTTCGTCAGCAGGTCGGGATGATCTTCCAGCACTTCAACCTGCTGGCATCCAAGACCGTGGCCGACAACGTCGCGCTGCCGCTGACCCTGGCGGGTGAACTGTCCCGCGCCGAGATCGACCAGCGTGTGGCCGAGTTGCTGGCGCGGGTCGGTCTGTCCGATCACGCCAAAAAGTACCCGGCGCAGCTGTCCGGCGGTCAGAAGCAGCGTGTCGGCATCGCCCGCGCTCTGGCGACCAAGCCGAAGATCCTGCTGTGCGACGAAGCCACCAGCGCCCTCGACCCGCAGACCACAGCGTCGGTCTTGCAACTGCTGGCCGAGATCAACCGCGAGCTGAAACTGACCATCGTCCTGATCACCCACGAGATGGATGTGATCCGCCGCGTGTGCGATCAGGTCGGCGTGATGGACGCCGGTGTGATCGTCGAGCAAGGTTCGGTGGCCGATGTGTTCCTGCATCCGAAGCACCCGACCACCAAGCGCTTTGTTCAGGAAAGCGAGCAGATCGACGAAAGCGAGCAGCGCGATGACTTCGCTCACGTGCCGGGCCGCATCGTGCGTCTGACCTTCCAGGGCGAAGCGACCTACGCGCCGTTGCTCGGTACCGTCGCCCGGGAAACCGGTGTGGATTACAGCATCCTGGCCGGTCGCATCGACCGCATCAAAGACATTCCTTACGGGCAATTGACCCTCGCCGTCACCGGTGGCGACATGGAAGCGGCGTTCGCCCGCTTCACCGCCGCTGACGTTCACATGGAGGTGTTGCGCTAATGGAAGACCTGATGAGTTTCTTCACCAATATCGACTGGTACGAAATCTGGCTCGCCACCGGCGACACCCTGATGATGCTCGGCGGTTCGCTGCTGTTCACCGTGCTGCTCGGCCTGCCGCTGGGCGTGTTGCTGTTCCTGTGCAGCCCGCGTCAGTTGCTCGAAGCCAAAGGCGTGTACGCGCTGCTGTCGTTGGTGGTGAACATCCTGCGTTCGCTGCCGTTCATTATTCTGTTGATCGTGATGATCCCGTTCACCGTGCTGATCACCGGCACCTCGCTGGGCGTGGCCGGTGCGATTCCGCCGCTGGTCGTAGGTGCAACGCCGTTCTTTGCGCGGCTGGTGGAAACCGCCCTGCGTGAAGTCGATCGCGGCATCATCGAAGCGACCCAGTCGATGGGCGCGACCACTCGCCAGATCATCATGAACGCCCTGCTGCCGGAGGCCCGTCCGGGCATCTTCGCAGCAATTACGGTGACGGCGATTACACTGGTTTCCTACACGGCGATGGCCGGTGTGGTCGGTGCCGGTGGCCTGGGTGACCTGGCGATCCGTTTCGGCTATCAGCGTTTCCAGACAGACGTGATGATTGTCACCGTGGTGTTGCTGCTGATTCTGGTGCAAGTGCTGCAAATGGTCGGCGACCGACTGGTCGTGCACTTCTCGCGCAAATAACCGGTTTTGTAATGACATGAGCCGGCCATTCGCTGGCAGGCGCCAGACGGGCGCCGTAAAAAGGAGTTAGCTGAATGAAAAAACTGATTGTTGCCCTGGCTGCCTTTGCAGCGTTCTCGGCCCACGCCGACGAAACCCTGACCGTTGCTGCCACTCCGGTACCGCACGCGGAAATCCTCGAATTCGTGAAGCCGGCACTGGCCAAAGAAGGCGTGGATCTGAAGGTCAAGGTCTTCACCGACTACGTACAGCCGAACGTACAAGTGGCCGAGAAGCGTCTGGACGCCAACTTCTTCCAGCACCAGCCGTACCTCGATGAGTTCAACAAGGCCAAGGGCACCAGCCTGGTGTCCGTGACCGGCGTGCACCTGGAACCGCTGGGCGCCTACTCCAGCAAGTTCAAGAAAATCGAAGAGCTGCCAAGCGGCGCCAACGTGGTGATCCCGAACGACGCCACCAACGGCGGCCGTGCGCTGTTGCTGCTGGCCAAGGCCGGCGTGATCACCCTGAATGATCCGAGCAACATCCTGTCGACCGTCAAGGACATCGCCCAGAACCCGAAAGACCTGAAGATCCGTGAACTGGAAGCCGCGACCATCCCGCGCGTGCTGACCCAGGTCGACCTGGCGCTGATCAACACCAACTACGCGCTGGAAGCCAAACTCGATCCATCCAAGGACGCGCTGGTCATCGAAGGCAGCGACTCGCCTTACGTGAACATCCTGGTGTCCCGCGCGGACAACAAGGACAGCGACGCGATGAAGAAACTGGCCGCCGCCCTGCACAGCCCGGAAGTGAAGAAATTCATCACCGAGAAGTACAAAGGCGCGGTGCTGCCGGCGTTCTGATTTGATCGTGCCCATGCTCTGCGTGGGCATGCATCCCCGGGCGCTCCGCGTCCGCTGGGACGCAGAGCGTCCCTTGCTGCATTCCCACGCAGAGCGTGGGAACGATCAAAACGAAAAGGGGACGCCAGTGGCGTCCCCTTTTTAGTGCGTTCAGTTTTTACTTGCGGCTCAACATCACCGGCAACTGCGCCACCAGCTTGGCATTATTCAGCGGCGCCCGAATAAACCCGCGCTGTGTCCCGTCCGGCCCGATCACCGCCAGGTTGCCGCTGTGATCCACCGTGTAATTCGGCTTGCTGGTGTCCGCCGGAATGAACGGAATGCTCACCGCGTTCGCCACCTTCTGCAGCTCGTCGATGGACTTTGGCGTCAGGCCTATGAACTGTGGATCGAAGTAGCCCAGGTACTGTTTCAACTGCGCAGGGTTGTCGCGGTTCGGGTCGACGCTGACCAGCACGATCTGCAACTTGTCCACGGCATCCTTCGGCAGTTCGCTCTTGATCTGGCGCAGCTGGGCGAGGGTGGTTGGGCAGATGTCCGGGCAGAAGGTGTAGCCGAAGAACAGCAGGCTCCACTTGCCCTTGAGCTCGTTGACCGTGACCGGTTGGCCGTCCTGATTGGTCATCGTCACGTCCGGCAGGTTGCGGCTCTGCGGCAGCAGGATGATGCCGGCGTCGATCAGTGCGGTCGGGTCGCCCTGGCCCTTGCCGCTCAGCACTTTGTTGACGGTCAGGCCGAGGATCAGCGCGATCACGGCGACGAGGATGAAGACGGTTTTCTGGGTTCGAGTCATAGGTTCAACAGTAAGTAGTGGTCTACGAGCAGGGCGATGAACAGCAGAAACAGGTACCAGATAGAGTACTTGAAGGTGTTGATCGCCGCGTGCGGCCGAGTGCCACGGTACAGCACCACGGCCCATTGCAGAAACCTGGCGCCCAGCCCGAGCGCGCAGATCAGGTACAGCAGGCCGCTCATGTGGATCACGTACGGCAACAGGCTGACCGCCAGCAGGGCGAAGGTGTACAGCAGAATGTGCACCTTGGTGTAGTGCTCGCCATGGGTGACCGGCAGCATCGGAATGTCGGCCTTGGCGTATTCCTCTTTGCGGTGGATGGCCAGCGCCCAGAAGTGCGGCGGGGTCCAGGCGAAGATGATCAGCACCAGCAGCAGCGGTTCGGCACTGACGTGGCCGGTCGCGGCGGTCCAACCGAGCAGCGGCGGAGCGGCGCCGGCGAGGCCGCCGATGACGATGTTCTGCGGCGTCGCACGCTTGAGAAAACCGGTGTAGATCACCGCGTAGCCGAGCAGCGAGGCCAGGGTCAGCCAGGCAGTCAGCGGATTGGTGAAGGTCAGCAGCAGTGCCTGGCCGAGCAACGCCAGCACCAGCGCAAAGGTCAGTGCTCCTGTGGGCGAAACCCGGCCCTCCGCCAGCGGCCGTTTGTGGGTGCGGGCCATGACCGCATCGATGCGTCGGTCCACCACATGATTGACCGCCGCCGCGCCACCGGCACACAGCGCGATCCCCAGGTTGCCGAACACCAGCACCGTCCACGGCACCCCGGCGCGGGTCGCGAGGAACATGCCCACCAGCGAGGTGATGAGCATCAGCACCACGACTTTCGGTTTGGTCAGCTCCAGGTAATCACGCCACAGCGCCTGCGCCGGACGTTCGCCGATCAGAATCGCCATGGCGTCTCTCCTTTAATCGTGATGGGCGCCGCCGAGTGTTTGCGCGGGCTCAGGCGCCAGCGCGCGATCATCGGCTGCCTGACCCGAACCAGGCTGGTTCGCGCGTGATAGTTGACCAGCACCATGGTCAGCAGCAGCGCTGCGCCGCCAGCGTTATGCGCCACGGCCACCGGCAGCGGCAGATGGAACAGCACGTTGCTGATGCCGAGGGTGATCTGCGCGGCGAGGGCGATCAGCACCAGCCCGGCCAGTCGCGTCATGCCGACCACTTTCAGTTGCCAGGCCAGACCGAGCAGGACGAGCGTCACCAGCAACGCGCCGATGCGGTGGGTCAGGTGAATCGCCGTGCGTGCATCGCTGTCGAGTTGCCCGCCGAGGTAGTTGGGGCCGATGTGTTGAGTCAGGTGAAAGCCGTTGGCGAAATCCGCCGGCGGCAGCCATTGGCCGTGGCAGGTCGGGAAGTCGATGCAGGCCACCGCCGCGTAGTTGGAACTGACCCAGCCGCCGAGAGCAATCTGGCCGATCACCAACAACAATCCGGCAGTCGCCCAATATTGCAGACGCTTGGGCACGGTCAGCGCCGGCAGTACGCCGGACAGTCGCAACGTCAGCAGAAACAGCAGGCTCAGGGTCGCGAAGCCGCCGAGCAGATGCCCGGTTACCACTTGCGGCCAGAGCTTGAGCGTCACCGTCCACATGCCGAACGCCGCTTGGGCGAACACCACCGCCAGCAGAAACAGCGGCAGTTTCAGCGGTTGCCCCGGATGACGACGATTGACCCACGCGCGACCGGCCAATACCGAGATCAGCAGGCCGAGGGTGCCGGCGAAGTAACGGTGGATCATCTCGTTCCAGCCTTTGTGCGCCTCCACTGGCGAGTCGGGGTAATGCAGTTCGGCATGGGCCAGCTGGGCTTCGCTTTTCGGCACGCTGATGAACCCGTAGCAGCCCGGCCAGTCCGGGCAGCCGAGGCCGGCGTGGGTCAGGCGGGTGTAGGCGCCGAGCAGCACGACGATCAGTGCCAGCAGGGTGGCAAACAGCGCGAGGCGAAATCCAGGTTTGGCCATGACGATGCCCTTATCCGATGTTCGACAGTTTCAGCAGGTGGCGCAGGTCGTTGAGCAGATCCTTGCCCTTGACGCTCGGGTCGTAGCGCAGCACGAGGTTGCCGTGGGGATCGATGATCCACAGTTGCGGCGTGGCCTTGTCGCCCGTGGCCTTGCTGAAGGTCGCCGGGTCCAGCGGGTAGCGTTGCAGCTGCGGGTATTCGCGGGTCAGCTTGGCTTCGTAGTCGGCAGTCAACGGTTGTGCAGCGGCCAGGGCGTGGCTGGCGCGCCCGGCTTCGCGGCCCAGGCCGATCTGGATCTGCCGCGCCAGGTACACCAGTTGCTGGCAGTCCACCGCGCAGTCTTTCGGCGCGGTCACGAGCATCTGCCAGCGCGTTTCGTCAGCCTGGATGCCGAGGTCGGTGCGGGTCTGGCCGTTGCCGATCAGTTCGCCGTGATAGCTGCGACCTTCCGGCACCCAGAACTGCAACTTGTACATGCCGGTGGCGAGGATCATCGGACCGACCACGCCGAGCACGATCAGCAGCAACTGGATGCGTCCGCGACGGCGACTGGCCGGGACTTTCGTTTCAGACATGCTGGGTGGATTCATGGCCGCTCCCATGGTGTTTCTCCTTTGCGTTGTGCCAGCCGAGATAGAGGTAGAGACCGAGCAGGGCGGTGGCCATGGCGAACCACTGCACGGCGTAACCGAGGTGTTTTTCCGGGCCCATCGCGACTACCGGCCAGTCGGCCTGATAGCTGGCGGGGCCGGGTTCGGCGCGTAATTCGTAGGCGAACCCGTCGCGTTCGAGGGTTTTCCACAGCTTCGCGGGTTCGATGGCGGTGACGGTCTGCGGCCAGGTGCTGCTGACCGGATCGGCATGCAGCTGGAAGGTGGCACCGGGGGCGACATACACCCAGGCATCGACATTCACGGCATCGGCTGGCGTATTGAATTGCGGGGCCGTGCGCCGGTCCGGCCACGGCAGCCAACCGCGATTGACCAGCAGCCACTGGCCGCTGCGTTGATCCTGAAACGGTTGCAGCAATTCGACGCCGACCTTGCCGTTGCGCTGGCGGTTGTCCAGCAACAGGCTGTGGGCGGCGTCGAACTGGCCGTGCAGATGCACCCGGCGAAAGGCCGGATCGGCGCTGTGCAGCAACTCGGTGCTGGCCATCGGTTCGGCGGCGCGGCGTTCGGCGTAGCTGGCGAGCAGGGCGGTTTTCTCCGCGCCCCGGCCCAGTTGCCAGAAGCCCAGCGAAATCAGTAACGGCAGCAGCAGGCCGACCACCAGGGTCGGCACCACGCCCGGCCGGAAGCGCTTCATGGTCGCGCCAGAAAATCAGTGAACGCGATCGCTATACTCAAGTGCATCGCTTGTTCCCCCGGAGTTCTTCCCATGCTCAAAGCAGCCATCGTCCTGATGCTGATTGCCACGGTGGTCAGCCTGTTCAGCGGCCTGTTTTTCCTGGTCAAGGACGACAGCAGCTCGAATCGGCTGGTGATCGCCTTGAGTGTTCGGGTGGCGTTGGCTGCTGTCACCGTCGGCCTGATCGCCTGGGGTTTCTACAGCGGCCAACTGGTGTCCCACGTGCCGTGGTAGCTGCAAGCGCCAAGCTACAAGCTACAAGCCTTACCGTTTTGACTTGAAGCTCGCAGCTCGCGGCTTGCAGCTGCTGTTAAAGCACATAAACGAAGATGAACAAGCCGATCCACACCACATCGACGAAGTGCCAATACCAGCTCGCCGCTTCAAAGCCGAACTGATGTTCGTTGTCGAAATGGCCCTTCATGATGCGCATCAGCATCACGAACAAAATGATCGTGCCGATGGTCACGTGGGCGCCGTGGAAACCGGTGAGCATGAAGAACGTCGCGCCGTAGATGCCCGAGCCGAGGGTCAGCCCCAGTTCGTGGTAGGCGTGGATGTATTCTTCGGCCTGGAAGCCGAGGAACGCGCAGCCCAGCAGCACGGTGATCGCCAGCCACAGTTTCAGCGCGCCGCGATGGCCTTTCTTCAGCGCGTGGTGGGCAATGGTGATGGTCACGCTGGAGCTCACCAGCAGGATGGTGTTGATCAGCGGCAGGCCCCAGGGGCTGATGACTTCCTTGGGCGGCGGGAACAGTTTCGGATCCGGCGTGTGCAGCAGCGGCCAGGTGAACTGGAAGTTCGGCCAGAGCATGTGGGCGATGCCTTTGGTGCCTTCGCCGCCCAGCGCCGGGCCGGAAATGTGCCGCACGTAGAACAGCGCGCCGAAGAAGGCGATGAAGAACATCACCTCGGAGAAGATGAACCAGCTCATGCCCCAGCGGAACGAGCGGTCCAGTTGCGGGCTGTACAACCCCGCGCGGCTTTCCTTGATCACCGTGCCGAACCAGCCGAACAGCATGTACGCCAGCAACAGACCGCCGACGAAAAAGATCAGCGGGCCGTGGGATTCCGGACGCGCTGCCTTCAGATCGTTGAACCAGGTCGCCAGGCCGTACACGGTGACGAACATCCCCACCGTGGCCACGATCGGCCACTTGCTCTGGGCCGGGACGTAATAGTGCTCATGAGTTGCCATTTATTGTTCTCCTTATCGGGCACGCTTAACCGCCAGTGTTTGCAGCCACCGGAGGATGTCGGGCGGTGATATCGAACAGCGTGTAGGACAGCGTCAGGTGCTTCACGTCCTTGGGCATGTCGCGGTCAACGATGAAACGCACCGGCATCTCGATCTGCTGACCGGGCTGCAGCACCTGCTGGGTAAAACAAAAGCATTCGGTCTTGTGGAAATACGCCGCCGCATTGCTCGGCGCGATGCTGGGCACGGCTTGAGCGCTCATCGGTTTGTCGGTGGGGTTGCGGGCGATGAAGATCATCTCGTTCACCGCGCCGGGGTTGGCCGTCAGCTCGTCATGCTTGGGATAGAAATCCCATGGCATGTCGGCGGTGTTGGTCGACAGAAACTGCACCCGCACCTGCCGCGAAGCATCGACGGTCTGCTCGCCCTCGTACTGCCCGGCGGTCTTGCCGTTGATGCCGAACGCCTTGCACATCACGTCGTAGATCGGCACCAGGGCAAAGCCGAAGACGAACATCGCCACCACCACGCCGAGCAGTCGGGTGACCAGCTTCTTCATCGAAATCGAGTCAGCCATGGTGGCGGTCCTCAACGGCTACGGGGTTCATTTCACTTCCGGCGGCGTGGTGAAGGTGTGATACGGCGCCGGTGACGGCACGCTCCATTCCAGACCTTCGGCGCCATCCCACGGTTTGGCCGGAGCCGGCTCGCCGCCACGGATGGTCTTGATCACGATGAACAGGAAGAAGATCTGCGTGGCGCCAAACATGAACGCGCCGATCGACGAGACCATGTTGAAGTCGGCGAACTGCAGGTTGTAGTCCGGAATCCGTCGGGGCATGCCCGCCAGGCCCACGAAGTGCATCGGGAAGAACGTCAGGTTCATGCCGACGAAGGACAGCCAGAAGTGCAGCTTGCCCAGAGTTTCGTCGTACATGTGGCCGGTCCATTTCGGCAGCCAGTAATAGGCCGACGCGAAAATCCCGAAGATCGCCCCCGGCACCAGCACGTAGTGGAAGTGCGCGACCACGAAGTAGGTGTCCTGGTACTGGAAGTCGGCCGGGGCGATGGCCAGCATCAGCCCGGAGAAACCGCCGATGGAAAACAGGATCACGAACGCCACGGCAAACAGCATCGGCGTCTCGAAGGTCATCGAGCCTTGCCACATGGTGCTGGCCCAGTTGAACACCTTCACCCCGGTCGGCACCGCGATCAGCATCGTCGCGTACATGAAGAACAACTCGCCCACCAGCGGGATGCCCACCACGAACATGTGGTGCGCCCAGACGATGAACGACAGGAACGCGATGCTTGCCGTGGCGTAGACCATCGAGGTGTAGCCGAACAGCGGCTTGCGCGAGAAGGTCGGGATGATCTGGCTGACGGCACCGAAGGCCGGCAGGATCATGATGTACACCTCGGGGTGGCCGAAGAACCAGAACACATGCTGGAACAGCACCGGGTCACCGCCACCGGCGGCACTGAAGAAACTGGTGCCGAAGTGGATGTCCATCAGCATCATCGTCACGCACCCGGCCAGCACCGGCATCACCGCGATCAGCAGGAACGCGGTGATCAGCCAGGTCCAGACGAACAGCGGCATTTTCATCAGGGTCATGCCGGGGGCGCGCAGGTTGAGGATGGTGGCGATCACGTTGATCGCGCCCATGATCGAGCTGATCCCCATCAAGTGAATGGCGAAGATGAAGAACGTCACGCTTTCCGGGGCATAGGTGGTGGACAGCGGCGCGTAGAACGTCCAGCCGAAGTTCGGCCCGCCACCGGGGGTGAAAAGAGTCGAGACCAGCAGCAGGAACGCCGCCGGCAGCAGCCAGAAGCTGAAGTTGTTCATCCGCGGCAGGGCCATGTCCGGCGCGCCGACCATCAACGGGATCATCCAGTTGGCGAGGCCGACGAACGCTGGCATCACCGCCCCGAATACCATCACCAGACCATGCATGGTGGTCATCTGGTTGAAGAATTCCGGCTGGACGATCTGCAGGCCGGGCTGGAACAGCTCGGCGCGGATCACCATGGCGAACGAGCCGCCGAGCAGGAACATGCAGAACGCAAACCACAGGTACAGCGTGCCGATGTCCTTGTGGTTGGTGGTCAGCACCCAGCGCATCAGGCCTTTGGCAGGGCCGTGGGCGTGGTCGTGGTCGGCATGACCGTGGTCATCGATGACAGCGCTCATGGCCGGTCTCCTTCAAGTGAGTGGACTGGGCAGGCCGGGGCGCAGGACCCCGACCGGTTCACGAAGTACGCAATAGACCGGCTCATTTGCTTTCCGCCTGTTTCAGCTCCAGCACTTCTTTTGGCGTGACCATGTCGCCCTTGTTGTTGCCCCAGGCGTTACGTTCGTAGGTCACGACCGCTGCGATATCGACTTCCGACAGCTGCTTGCCGAACGCCGCCATGGCGGTGCCGGGCTTGCCGTGGAAGACAATGCTCAGGTGCGCGTCTTTCGGGCCGGTGGCGATTTTCGAGCCCTTGAGGGCCGGGAACATCGGCGGCAGGCCCTGGCCTTCGGCCTGGTGACAGGCGACGCAGGTGGTGTGGTAGATCTTGTCGCCACGTTCCTTGAGTTCGTCGAGGGTCCATTCCTTGCTGGTCAGCTCCTTGAGCTGCAACGCTTCGGCCTTGCGCTCGGCGAGCCATTTTTCGTAGTCGGCCTTCTCCTTGACGTCGACCACGATCGGCATGAAGCCGTGGTCCTTGCCGCACAGTTCGGCGCACTGGCCACGGTAGAGGCCGGGCTTGTCGATGCGGGTCCAGGCTTCGTTGACGAACCCGGGGATCGCATCGCGCTTGACCGCGAAGGCCGGCACCCACCAGGAGTGGATCACGTCGGCGGAGGTCACGAGGAAGCGCACCTTGGCGCCGGTCGGCAGCACCAGCGGCTTGTCGACCTCGAGCAGGTAGTGCTCGCCCTTGGCTTCCTTGTTGTGGATCTGCTCGGCGGGCGTGGCCAGGTTGCTGAAGAACTCGACGTCCTGGCCCAGGTATTTGTAGTGCCACTTCCACTGATAACCGGTGATCTGGATATCGATATCCGGCTCACTGGTGTCGTACATCTTGATCAGGGTCGCGGTCGCCGGAACGGCCATCGCCACCAGAATCAGCAGCGGGACGACGGTCCAGAGAATTTCGACGGTGGTGCTTTCGTGGAATTTTGCGGCGACCTGCCCGGTAGAACGGCGGTGCACCATCATCGACCAGAACATGGCGCCGAAGACGATGATCCCGATCACCACACAGATCCAGAAAATGGTCATGTGCAGGTCGAATACTGCGTGACTGATTTCAGTCGCTCCAGGCGCCATATTCACAGTCCAGGCAGCGTGCA
Organism: Pseudomonas sp. IT-P2; assembly: GCF_949767575.1. NCBI lineage: Bacteria > Pseudomonadati > Pseudomonadota > Gammaproteobacteria > Pseudomonadales > Pseudomonadaceae > Pseudomonas > Pseudomonas sp. IT-P2. Next base: position 46,159 of record NZ_CATKQA010000012.1, read on the forward strand.
CCGGGCTGAAAATCGACCACAACAGGAGGCCCATCCAGACGTGTGGATGTCGCATCATTGCGGGTTCCCCTTATCGTTCTTGTTATCCCGCCGGCTTTCACCAGAGGCAAGGGAGCGGCTGCATCAGACTACGAACTTGAATCGCCGGGCCTTGCTGCGTGGGCAGTCGGGCGTCATCAGCTAACTCCATTCAATGGCGAGTATAGACAGCCACCGAGAAATGCAATGTGAGGACGTAAATCGAATGAAACAGCTGACGCTTGCGTTCCAGGGCACGAATGGAGAAGGATGCAGACGAGTGGTGGCAAACCGATATAACGCCGGTGCATCAAGGATGAAATAATTATGACAAATGCGTCTTAGCATTTTTCGTAAGCCAGCTAAGTTATGTCTTCCCTATTTCATTGCCTTGTTTCCTGGAGTTTTCATGAACACCGCCGCATTGCGCGAGCAAATACACATAGCCCGACAACACGAGATTGAAACCGGAAAGCTGACCCGTCAGCTCGAAGCTCAAATGCAACACCTGCACCCGGCGATCCAGTTGCCGGAAACCGACGCCAATGGCGTGCTGACGCGTTTTGTCGCCGCCTACATCGATGAAGTGCCAGACCTGCTGGATGCAGCCAATGAAGTCGCCAGGGAAGCGGGAATCGAATCGCAGATCAAACCGGTGCTGAAAATCGCCGAGCAGTACTTCCTCCAGCCACCCGTGGGCCTGGACAGTCTGCTGGACGAAGCCTATCTGGCGCACCGTTTTGTCGAAGAGGTCAACGACCTGTACATCAAGCATTTCGGCCAGCCACTGATCCCCTTGGACATGACGGTCGCCAATCTGATTGCTCACCAGTTGATCGGTGAGGAATTTGCCAACCAACTCGACGAAGTGGTGCACCACGCGGTGGACAGCATGCTCGACGACGACAGCTTTGCGCTGGAGTCGGTGGAAGCCTACCGCGAGAAACTCAGCAGCCCGGACACCGGTGCGGCATGGAAACGCTGGCCGTGCATGAGCCGCCGTCTGGGCGTGGGCCTGGAGCTGGATCAGCCTGCGGCTTGATCTCGGCGCAAACGATTGGGGGAACAGATTGCTCTGTTCCCCCAAGTGTTTTCAGCCCGCCGCTCCGATCCCGGTGGTGGTGCGGATCCGCCCCTCGAGCCGTCGCTTCAACCCGCGAGACTCGATCAACAGTTTCGCCCCCTTGGCCGCATTCGCCCGGCCCCACTCTTCGAGCAGTTCCAGACACGAATGGTCGATGTAGCTCAGGTTATTGAGCGGCACGTGCACCGTTGTGCCCGGCGGAATGCTGCCCAGTACCTGAGTCAGCGCCGGCACCTTGAGGAACGTCGCGGCGCCCACCAGACGCAACTCCATTTCCCCTTCCTGCGGCAGATCGATGAGGCTGATTTTCAGGCGTGAAGCCTTGAACGCCAGTTTCAACAACGTCAGGCCGAAACCGATCAATACGCCCGTCAACAGGTCGGTGAAGATGATCGCCAGCGCCGTGGCGGCGTAGGTGAACATCGGCATCCGGCCATAACGCCCCAGACCACGAAACGCCTTGAGATCCACCAGTTTGAAACCGGTGTAGACCAGAACGCCCGCCAGACTCGCCACCGGAATGCTCTGCAACACGCTCGACAGCAACAGCACGAACGCCAGCAGCCACAGGCCATGGAAAATCGTCGAGTAGCGTGTGGTGGCGCCGGCCTGGACGTTGGCCGAACTGCGTACGATCACCCCGGTCATCGGCAGCGCGCCGACCAGACCACAGAGCATGTTGCCGACGCCTTGCGCCGACAGCTCACGGTCGAAATCCGAACGCGGGCCGCTGTGCATGCGATCCACCGCGGCGGCGGACAGCAGGGTTTCGGCGCTGGCGATGAAGGCGACGGCGAACGCGGCGATCAGCAGCGTCGGGTCGGCCAGGCTGAGCAGATCCGCCGGTGTCAGCCAGTCGATGGCTTCGGCCAGATTCGCCGGCACTTCAACCCGCTTCACTTGCAGCGCCAGCAGCAGGCTGGCGCCTGTCGCCAGTCCGACTCCGAGCAGCGCGCCCGGAATGAAACGCAGCGAATGCGGGCGGAATTTTTCCCACAGCCACATCACCGCGATGGTCGACAGCCCGAGCAGCCCGGCCTGCCAGCCAAAGGACGGCAAGGCCTGCGCCACCGCGCCGGGGAAAGCCGTGAGGTTGTCGAGACCGGAGGGTTTCGGTGAAGCGTCAAGCATCACATGCACCTGTGACAGCACGATCAGCACACCGATACCGGCAAGCATGCCGTACACCACCGCTGGCGCCGTGACCCGGAACCAGCAACCGAGCTTCAGGCGTCCCGCTACCAGTTGCAGGAAACCGGCGAGCAGCAGGATCGGCCCGAGCATTTCGATGCCGTGCTGGCGCACCAGCTCGAACACCAGCACCGCCAGACCCGCCGCCGGCCCGCTGACCTGCAACGGCGACCCCGCCAGCCAGCCCACCACCAGACCGCCGATGATCCCGGTGATCAGGCCTTTGGCCGGCGGCAGCCCTGACGCAATGGCAATGCCCATGCACAGCGGCAACGCGACCAGAAACACAACCACCGAAGCTAGCAGCTCCCGTGGCAACACAGCTTTCAATTGAGCCGCACGCATGGCGATACTCCCGAAGTTTTCTTCAGGCGTGGCAAGGCCTGGCCGCTGAAACAGCGGCCGGCGTCAAACCACACGGATTTTTAGGAGGATTTAGAAGCGCGCTTTGGGCGTCGCCACCGGAATCGGATGGCTGCCGTCGAGCGGCAGGAAGCATCCCTGATCCGCGTCGTAAGCTTTGATTTCGCTGGTTTCGATGTTGTAGACCCAGCCATGGATGAACAGATGACCGTTCGCCATGCGTGAGGCTACCGAAGGATGGGTACGCAAGTGCTGCAGTTGGGCGATGACGTTTTCCTCGGTGAGGATCGGCATGCTTTCTTTTTCGTCGGCGCAGTTGCAGTTGTCATGCACCATGGTTTTCGCGACTTCGGCGTGGCGCAGCCAGGCTTTGACCGTCGGCATCTTTTCCAGGCTGTCCGGATTGAGTACCGCACGCATGGCGCCGCAGTCGGAGTGGCCGCAAATGATGATGTGCTGCACGCCAAGTGCCAGAACCGCATATTCGATGGCGGTGGAAACGCCGCCGTTCATCTGGCCGTAGGGTGGTACGACGTTGCCGACGTTACGGGTCACGAACAGATCGCCGGGCGAACTCTGGGTGATCAGTTCAGGAACGATGCGCGAGTCGGCGCAGGTGATGAACATGGCCCGTGGCGACTGGGCCGTGGCGAGTTTCTTGAAGAGTTCTTCCTGCTGCGGAAAGACCTCATGATGAAAATGCAAAAAGCCGTCAACGATACGCTTCAACGCTGCATCGGCGGATTCCGCCACAGGGGCGGCTTGCGCCGACGCAGCCAACGGCTGTTTATCCTTGTCACTCATGATTCATCCTCATTGGCGGATTCGGGGAGTCGTTCCCGTGTATTCCGGTGTGAAGCCAGTGGCTGTTTAGAACATCCGGGTCATCCCGACCCGTCAGTCACTCGATGAACAAGGTAACTGCCGAAACTTAACTCAAACTGAATCAAGCGCTCTAGAACGTGTGTTCCAGGTCACAAAAAACGTGACCGGCGTAAACCGGCCAAGCATTCCTTCCTCTCAATCAAGGGCCAATTGTCGCTAAATCAGCGCCATCTGGCGACCCGGCGGACAGAAGGCCGTGCAATCGAGGTTGAAGCCTTCGCGGTGATTGAGTCCCAAGCGCTTGATCGCTTTGGCGAAGCGCTGGGCGAGCAGGTCGGCAAACGGCCCCTCGCCGCGCATCCGGGCCCCGAAACGACTGTCGTACAGCTCGCCGCCACGGCTCTGGCGGATCAGGCTCAGTACATGCGCCGCACGCTGCGGGTAGTGCGCCTCGAGCCATTCCTCGAACAGCGGCGCCACCTCCAGCGGTAGGCGCAGCATCATATAGGCCGCGCTCTGGGCGCCGGCCGCGTGGGCCTCGGTCAGCAGGCTTTCGATTTCGCTGTCGTTGATCATCGGAATCATCGGCGAACACAGCACGCCCACAGGAATCCCCGCCTCGCGCATCACCCGGATCGCCCGCAACCGGGCCTTGGGCGCAGCGGCGCGGGGTTCGAGAATGCGTTTGAGTTCGTCGTCCAGGGTGGTCAGGCTGATCATCACCGCCACCAGCCGCTGTTGTGCCAGTTCGGTGAGCAGGTCGAGGTCGCGCAGGATCAGCGAGCCCTTGGTAACGATGGTCACCGGATGCCGGTAGCGCAGCAGCACTTCGAGGGTCTGGCGGGTGATCCGGTGTTCGCGTTCGATCGGCTGATAGGGATCGGTGTTGGAGCCGAGGTTGATCGGCGCACATTGATAGCCTTTTTTCCCCAGCTGTTCTTCCAGCACCTGGGCGGCGTTGGTTTTGGCGATCAGTTTGGTTTCGAAATCCAGCCCCGGCGACATGTCCCAATAGGCGTGGCTGGGCCGTGCATAGCAATAAATGCAGCCATGCTCGCAGCCGCGATAGGGATTGATCGAACGGTCGAAGGGCAGGTCCGGCGAGGTGTTGCGGGTGATGATGGTCTTCGCGGTTTCGAAGCTGACTTCGGTGCCCTGAGTCAGTGGCACTTCCTGATACCAGCCATCATCTTCGGCCACCGAACGACTCGGCGCGAAGCGGTTGTGCGGGTTGGTCGCGGTGCCGCGACCGCGCGGGGGCAAGGGGCTGGTCATCACGGGTGTCCTTGGTCTGTACATGCATACAGTATCCGCAAGGTGGCGGAGGATCCACTACCGTTCAGCCGTCCATCAATAAATCGCGCAGTTAGTTGTAAGTTTGTTTAGAGCTAAAGTTGTAGTTGTGCAAATTGAAGAAACATAAGTTGGCTGTTCGTTCACTGTTCAAGTTCGTAGTATCCACTCCGCTTCACACCACTTGACTATATAAAAGACAAAAGGATTTGATGATGTCGTTTTTTAATTCGCGCGGTATTTTTCTGCAACTGATGCAACCCGGCCCATCGGAACCCAATACACTGGTTTCCATGCAACTGGCGCGTAAGGAACTGGGCTGGGATGCCGAGGCCGGCGTACAGACCGAAATGCTGGTTGATCCGATTTTTGTCACCGCGACCTCCCGGGATGGCGGCCATACCTTCAGCATCGGCCGTCTGGAGCACGATGTGGATCGTGACGGTGAAATCGGTGAGCAGGATCGAGCCAAACTGGTTGCCCTGGCCAAAGCCTATGCCAGTATTACCAATCCGTAACAGCCATTAAATAAATAACCCCCCGCATGATTAATCATGCAGGGGTTATTGCGCTTAGTTGTGGCTGGTTACTTGTCCCAGATCACCGGCTGATGTTGTAGTCATATCGTCGGTGCGTAACTTGGCAATCTCTTTCGCGGTGACAGGGGATGCTTTGTTACCCCAACTTCCACGAATAAAACTCACGACATCCGCCACTTCCTGATCCGACAGACGCCAGGCGAAGCCAGGCATGGTGAACGTCGACGGCGCCGTGTGCGTCGCAGGCAGCGTGCCGCCCTTGAGCACGATGTGGATCAGCGAAGTCGGGTCGTCCGATTGCAACACCGGATTACCTGCCAACGCTGGGAACACCCGGGTGTAGCCATGGCCGTCGGTGCGGTGGCAGGCGGCGCAGTTGTCGATGTACACCGACGCGCCACGCTGACTGTCGTCACCATTCCACAAGGCCTTGGCGGCTTTTTCGTCGTACTGGTGCGGCTGGTCGGCAGGGTCATTGGCCGGCAGCGTTTTCAGGTAACGGGCAATCGCGGTCAGGTCGGCGTCGGTCATGTACTGCATGCTGTGGGTGACCACGTCGCTCATGCCGCCGAACACCGCGCTGCGGTCGCTGCGACCGGTCTTGAGAAACTGCACCAGTTGCTCTTCGCTCCAACTGCCGAGACCGTCCTTGTGGTCGCCGCGCAAACTTTTGGCGATCCAGCCTTCCAGCGGCGCACTGCCTGACAGAAAACTGCTGCCTTCGGCCGCGCTCAGGGATTTTTCCTGCATGGTCAGGGCCCGTGGCGTATGGCACGCGCCGCAATGTCCGAGGCCTTCCACCAGATACGCCCCACGGCTGACGACGGCGTCGTCCGACGCGGCTTTGTAATCCTCGACCTTCGGCGCGAACAGCCAGCGCCAGCCCATCAGCGGCCAGCGCATGCTCAATGGCCACGGGATATCGCTGGCCTTGTTCTCTTGCGCCACCGGTTCCACGCCGTGCATGAAGTAGGCGTAAAGCGCCTGCATGTCGGGTTCGCTGACACGGGCGTAGGACGGGTACGGCATCGCCGGGTACAAGGTACTGCCGTTTTTGGCCACGCCATGCCGCACGGCCTGGTCGAAATCCTCGAAGCTGTAGTCACCGACGCCGGTTTTATCCGGGGTGATGTTGGTCGAGTAGATCGTGCCAATCGGAGTTTCCATCGGCAGGCCACCGGCGAACGGCTTGCCATCCTTGGCCGTGTGGCAGGCCACGCAGTCGCCGGCACGGGCGAGGTATTCGCCTTGTTTGATCAAGGATTGATCAACTTCGGCGCCATGAACGGCAGTGCTGCCGAGCAGCGCGAGGGTCGCGATAACGAGAGTCTTCATGGTCATCGCTCCTTAAGCCTGAACCAGCGGGCCGGGGTTTTTCAGGTATTGCTCGCGGATCGCTTTCGCCGACCAGTAGGTCAGCGCGGCAACCAGGCCGGTGGGGTTGTAGCCCAGGCCTTGCGGGAAGGCCGAGGCACCCGGAACGAATACGTTGTGCACGTCCCAGCTCTGCAGGTAACGGTTCAGCGCGCTGGTCTTCGGATCGGTGCCCATGATCGCGCCACCGTTGAGGTGGGTGGTCTGGTACGACGCAGTGTTGAAGTGGTCGCCGACTTTCTTGCCGATCACGGCGATGGCTTTCGGGCCCATGGCCTCGGCGATCTTGCCCATTTTCTCGACCATGAAGCGGTTCATCTTGATGTCGTTTTCCTGCCAGTCGAACGTCATCCGCAGCAGCGGCATGCCGTAGGCATCGCGGTACACCGGATCCAGATCGAGGTAGTTGCCACGGTAGGACTGATGTGCGCCGTGGGCGTCCATCGACACCTGGTGGGTGTAGTAATCGGCGGTCGCGCGTTTCCACGCACTGCCCCAGGCCGGGGTGCCCGGCGGGTTGGAGGTGCCGGCGATCGGTCGGCTGCCGGCCTGGTTGACCCACATCGGCGAGCCACCGACGAAGCCATGCGGCCCGTGATCGAAGTTGTCGGCATTGAAATCATCCACCGCCACACCGTTGCCGCCGGCACCGATAAAGTTGTTGGTGTGGGTGTCCTTGTCGAAGAACGCCTTGATGGTGGCCATGTTCTGGTAGGCGAAGTTGCGCCCGACCACGCCTTCACCGCTGACCGGGTCGTAGGGTTTGCCGATGCCGGAGAGCAGCATCAGGCGCACGTTGTGCAACTGGAACGCGCCGAGGATTACCAGATCCGCCGGTTGCTCGATCTCGCGGCCCTGGCCGTCGACGTAGGTGACGCCGGTGGCTTTGGTTTTCGTACTATCGAGGTTGACCCGCAGCACGTGGGCGTTGGGCCGCAGTTCGAAATTCGGCAGCGGCTTCAGCGCCGGCAGAATGTTCACGTTCGGCGACGCCTTGGAATACATGTAGCAGACGTAACCACTGCAGAAACCGCAGAAGTTGCACGGGCCCATCTGCGCGCCGTAAGGGTTGGTGTACGGCCCCGACGTATTTGCCGAAGGCAGGTTGTAGGGTTTGTAACCCACCTCCGTAGCCGCTTTACCGAACAGCTGTGCGGAAACCGTGTTCTTCTGCGCTTCCAGCGGGAACGGGTTCGAGCGATCCGGTGCGTACGGGTTGCCGCCCTTGCCCTGGCCGACCAGTTGGCCTTTCACGGTCCAGGCCTGGCCGGAGGTGCCGAAGACTTTTTCGGCGAAATCGAAGAACGGCTCCAGCTCTTCATAGCTGACGCCGAAGTCCTGGATGGTCATGTCCTTGGGGATGAAGCTTTTGCCGTAGCGCTCTTCGTAGTGGCTGCGCATGCGCAACTCGATCGGGTCGACCCGAAAGTGCACGCCCGACCAGTGCAGCCCGGCGCCGCCCACGCCATTGCCCGGCAGGAACGCGCCCAACTGGCGGTTCGGCAGGGCGATGTCGTTGACGCTGTGGCGGATGGTGACGGTTTCCTTGGAAACGTCCTGGAAGAGTTTTTTCCGCACGCTGTAGGTGAGTTCGTCGATCACCTGAGGATAGTTGCCGTCCGGGTAAGTGTCCTGCATCGGCCCGCGCTCCAGCGCCAGCACGTTCAGTCCGGCCTCGGTCAGCTCCTTGGCCATGATCGCGCCTGTCCAGCCGAAACCGACGATCACTGCGTCGACCTTCTTCATTACCGTTGCCATGCTCACGCCCTCTCGCCGCGAATCGAAACTGCCGGGAAGGGGTACTGCTCGTTGCGTTCCACCCAATCCATGAAATCGGCGCGGGCGCCGGGGAAGCCGATCATGGTCCAGCCGACCATGCCTTTATTGCCGCCGTGGATCGGGTCGCAGAAGAACCCTTCCTTGGTGTTTTGCAGCAGCAGACTGAAGAAAATCTTCGCCGGAACCGCGTCGAATTGCGGTTTTCCAGCTTCAAGCTGCTTGAGCAGATCGTCTCGGGTAGCGCTGTCTTGCTCGGCAAATGTTTTACCGTTGATGGATTTTGCCCACTGATCCGTGGCGGCGATGCCGAGGCGATAGATCTCTTTCGGGACCAGTTTGCTCTGCCAGCCCATCTCCGGCGCGGCGTCGGCATTGAACGGGCCCTGCATGTACCAAAGGGCACCGGCGGCGTAGGGGGTGTTCATCTGACGGTCGATGTATTCCGGCACGCCAGCTTCGAGTGCACCTGGACCCTGCGCATCGTTGGGGATCAACTGCGCGACGGCGGCATTGATGAATGCCCACTCTTCTGCGGTGAAGTAGCTCGGCTGATAGGTGCTCGCTTCAACGGCGGCCGTTTTCGCCTGGGACGTGGCAGGCGCGCTTTCAGGCGCGGCTTGCAGCACCGTGCTGCCGAGACCGCTGCCAGCGAGGGTGACGACCGGAATCAGGGTCAGGGATTTGCGCAAAAACTCACGCCGCGGGTTGTCTCGATCTTCATCAGACATGGGGATGCACCTCATCAGGCATTGATGGTTGTCAGCCGTTTCTGCGAACGGCTCAAGAATTTTCTGGCTGCGACGTGGCCGGAATGAACGGTAGAAGGGGGACGCGTCTGCAACATGATGTGACAAATGGTAGCAGGCTAAGCAACCGGATGAACCGATTCAGCCGAAAAAAGACCGCTTTTCGACCAAGGGAACCGGCCTATTCACGATTCTTTTACAAGCGCCTCACGGGGATTTGACTACGTGGCTAGCAAGCTGCGGTCTTCACTGACGAAACCCACACGGTCGCCGTAAAGCATGTTCCTGACGCGTTTTTCCTTCGCATTCTGTTTATCGCTGCTGGCCCTGTTCAGCTGGAGTCCAGCTCAGGCCGCGCAAAACCCGGCTTCCCGTCCCGTCGAGTGGGCGCAACCGGTAGAGGTGCAATACAACCTGTTCCAGATGTCGCCCACGCTGTATCGCAGCGCGCTCCCCGACGACGGCGCGGTACCGTTGCTGAACAACCTGAAAGTGGCCACGGTCATCAACTTTTTGCCGGAAGCGGATTCCAACTGGCTGAAAGCCCCCGGTATCCATCAGGTGCAATTGCCCTATCGCACCAATCACGTGGACGACAGCGATGTGCTCAAGACCCTGCGTGCCATTCAGTCCGCCGAAGCCGACGGCCCGGTGCTGATGCACTGCAAGCACGGCTCCGATCGCACCGGCCTGATGGCGGCGATGTACCGGATCGTCGTGCAGGGCTGGAGCAAGGAAGACGCGCTGAACGAAATGACTCAAGGCGGCTTTGGTGAGAGTGGGCACTTCCGGGACAGCGTGCGTTACGTGATGCAGGCCGATGTCGACAAATTACGCACCGCGCTGGCCAATGGCGATTGCAGCACCAGCGCGTTTGCCACGTGTTCGATGAAGAGCTGGTTTCAGACGGTCAATTTGAAGTAATGAGCCCGGCCTCCCCGTCAACGAGGCCGGCAACCGGCCGGCCGACGAACGCTTCCACCGCGCCCAGCAACGGACGCCCCGCACCCGGCGCAAAGAACGTTGCACGAAACTCACGGCCGGTTTGCGCGTTGAACACCCAGTCCCGGCTGAAGCGCTTGAACGCTTCCTGAGCCAGCACGCCCGACCAGACGTACGCGTAAACCGAGGCGTCGTACTGGGTCACCATGTAATCGAATCCATTGGCGAAGCGATGATCGTCCGGCAGTTGCAGATGACCCAAACTGCGCTGCACATCGGTGCAGACCTCCTCGACCGAGCGCCCGTCGCCGTGGGTCAGGTGCAGCTCGAAATCGATCATCGCCCCCATCAGCAACAAGGCCTGTTGCCGGCTGGAATGGGACTGAGCAGCTGACAGTACCGCTTCGACCCGTGCGTCGCTCAAGCGTTCGCCGGTCTGAAAATGCGCACCCAGCCACAGCAAAAACTCCCGCGACTGACACCACTGCTCGAACAATTGCCCGGAAAACTCCGCCGCTTCATGCCCCAGTTGCAGGATGCCGGACAGGCTGTGATGGGGCGAGCGAGTCAGCACGTGCTGGAGGCAATGGCCAAATTCATGAAACAGCACCCGCAGATCGTCGATTTCGAGCCGGCACGGATGGGTGTCGGTGGCCGGTGTGAAATTGCTGTAGAGCAGCGCAATCGGCAGCGCCGGGCGACCTTCGGCGTTGATCCGGCGATTGCGCAGTGTGGTGGTGCCGGGAAAGTCCACCGCCTTGTCGCGGTGAAACGGGTCGAGGTAGATGTAGCCGATAAGCTGTTCATGCTCGCTGATTTCCAGCAGGCGCACATCGTCATGCCAATGCCCGCCGCCGGACTGCTCGACGATGCGGATCCCGAACATCCGTTCACAGAACAGAAAGAGCCTGCGCAGGGTGCCCTCAAGTGGGAAGTAATCACGCAGGTTTTCCAGTGCGCCGGGAAACTGCTGCTGGCGCCATTGTTCTGCGAGGAAGTCTTCATCCCACGGCTGGACCCGGTCGATCCCGCATTGCTGCGCAAAGGCCGCCAGTTGTTCTGCATCCTGCGCGAGGGCAGGTGCCAGCTGCGCCGCCTGACACTGGAGAAAACCACTGACCCACGCCGTCGTCCCGGCGCTGTGTTTGGCCAGACTCAGTTGCGCGGCGTTTTCGTGGCCGAGCAAACGGGCTTTCTGCTGGCGCAAGGCAAGCAGCTTGGTCAGCACCGGGCCGTTATCGAAGCGACCGGCCAGTGGGCCCTGATCGGAGGCGCGGGTCATGTAGGCTACGTAGCATTCCTCACGCAAGGCGCGGTTCTCGGCGTACTTGAGAATGTGCTGGCAGGTGTTCTGCTCCAGCCGGATCAGCCAGCCGTCATGCCCGGCCTCGCGTGCGGCGCGCGCCAGACGATCCTTCATCGCCGGCGACAAGCCTGCGAGCAGCGCAATGTCGTCGACACGCTTGCTCCACGCCTCGGTCCAGCGCTCGAGGTTGTCCAGAAATACGTGCTCCAACCCGCCGATCTCGAGGTTCAACCGCGCCAGCTCCTGTTGCTGTTGAGTGGGAAGCTCAATGCCCGACTGCTTGAACCGGCGCAGAATCCGCAACAGTGCGATGTTGCGCGACTCATCAAAACTGGCCGCGATCGAACTCTGTGCCAAACGCTGGTATGCCTCGTACAACGGGCGATTGCGGGATTTTTCAGAGCGATACTGATTGATCGCCAGATGCGCCTTGGCGCTTTCCACGAGCCAGGTGGGATCGTCGGACCTGACCATCGACAACGTTTCGAGAATCGAGCGGACTTCACCGAGGCGGGCATCGGCTTCGTCGATGCTCAGCACCAGATCGTCCCAGCCGGGATGTTCGGACTGACTGGCGATCACTTGGGCGATGATGTGTCGATTGTCGGCAATGATGCGGTTGACTGCCGTCACGAGATGCTCGGCGCGAATCGCTGGCCAGGGTGGCAGCGTCCAATGTTGCAGGAGGGGATTGGTGTCGGGCATGGCAGCTTCCTTCGAGGCGTGGCGCAAAGGGGCCAGCCTACGAAGCAAGTGCGGGGGACAGGTGTTAAGCCAATACCACCTTCCACCGCCGAATCGGGGAAGGTGGTTGAGGATCAGTGCTGCTCGTCAGGCTTTTTCTTCAGCTTCGGATTCGGGAAGAACTGCACCGCCTGAACCGTTTTGTCCGGTGCAGGCTTGAGCGCGCTGGTGTTGACCCGCGTGCCCAGCTCTTTCGGCACCGACAGCCCCTGGGCATTGAGCGTGTCGCTGTAACCGCACGCCACGCATTCACGGTGCGGGACATCGTCCTCGCTCCACATCATCAGTTTGTCCGGCTCGCTGCACGCCGGGCAGACCGCCCCGGCGATAAAGCGTTTTTTGGTCTTCACGGGTGCCTCACTCATGCTGCCGCGTCCTCACTCAGGCCGCTGTGGCGCAAGAGTGCGTCAATCGACGGCTCACGGCCACGGAAGTCGACGAACAGCACCATCGGCGCCTGCGAACCACCGCGAGCCAGGATCGCTTCGCGGAAGGCGCGACCGGTGTCGGCATTGAGTACGCCGTCTTCTTCGAACTTGGAGAAGGCATCCGCCGACAGCACTTCCGCCCACTTGTAGCTGTAGTAACCCGCCGCGTAACCGCCGGCGAAGATGTGGGCGAAGCTGTTCGGGAAGCGGTTGTAGGCCGGCGGACGCATCACCGAGACTTCGTCGCGCACGCCTTCCAGAACCTGCGCGACGCTGCGGCCGTCACCGTGGGTGGCGTGCAGTTCGAAGTCGAACAGCGAGAACTCCAGTTGGCGCACCATCATCAGGCCGGACTGGAAGTTCTTCGCCGCGAGCATTTTTTCCAGCAGATCCTGCGGCAGCGGCTCGCCGGTTTCGTAGTGGCCGGAGATCAGCGCGAGACCTTCCGGCTCCCAGCACCAGTTCTCCATGAACTGGCTTGGCAGCTCGACCGCGTCCCACGCCACGCCGTTGATGCCGGACACGCCGGCATGCTCGACTCGGGTCAGCAGGTGATGCAGGCCGTGGCCGAATTCGTGGAACAGGGTCGTCACTTCATCGTGGGTCAGCAGTGCAGGCTTGCCGCTGTCGGCCGGGGTGAAGTTGCACACCAGATTGGCTACCGGGCTTTGCAGCACGCCGCCGACCGTGCGGCGACGGTCGCGGGCGCCGTCCATCCAGGCACCGCCGCGTTTGTTGGCGCGGGCGTAAAGGTCGAAGAAGAAGCGGCCGACGTGTTGGCCGTTTTCCTTGATCTCGAACAGGCGTACATCCGGGTGCCAGGTGTCGAAGCCTTTCAGTTCGGCGATTTCGATGCCGTACAGACGTTGAACGATGGCGAATAGACCGCCCAGCACTTTGTCGATCGGGAAGTAGGCGCGCAGGGTTTCCTGGGCGACGCTGTAACGTTGTTCACGGAGTTTTTCACCGTAGAAACCGCTGTCCCAGCTTTGCAGATCGGCGCAGCCCTGCTCGGCGGCGTAAGCCTTGAGCTGTTGCAGATCCTGGGCGGCAAACGGTTTGCTGCGCTTGGCCAGATCGCGCAGGAAGCTCAGGACCTGATCGCTGGATTCGGCCATTTTGGTGGCCAGGCTCAGTTCGGAGAAGCTGGAGAAACCGAGCAGCTTCGCCAGTTCCTGACGCAGGTCGAGGATTTCATCCATGACCGGGCCGTTGTCGTTCTGGCCGGCGTTCGGGCCTTGATCCGACGCACGGGTGCAGTAGGCGGCGTAGACTTCTTCGCGCAGCGCACGGTCCTGGGCGTAGGTCATCACCGCGTAGTAGCTCGGGAATTCCAGGGTGATCAGCCAGCCGTCGAGGCCTTTGGCCTGGGCGGCAGCAGCCATTTGCGCCTTGGCCGAATCGGTCAGGCCGGCGAGGGCGGCTTCATCGGTCAGGTGCTTGGTCCAGGCCTGGGTGGCGTCGAGCAACTGATTGGAAAAGCGGCTGCCCAGCTCGGACAGCTTGCTCTGCACTTCGGCGTAGCGTTTCTGTTCGGCTTCCGGCAGGTCGATACCCGACAGGCGGAAATCGCGCAGGGCATGTTCCAGAATGGTTTTCTGCGCCACGTCGAAGCCGGCGGCTTCCGGGCTGTTGGCCAGGGCCTCATAGGCCTGGAACAGCTCGCGGTTCTGGCCCATCTCGGTGGAGTAGGCGCTCAATGCCGGCAGGCACGACTCGTAGGCTTCACGCAGTTCGGCGCTGTTGCACACGGCATTGAGGTGGCTGACCGGACTCCACGCGGCGCCCAGGCGATCATTGAGTTCGTCCATCGCCAGCACCAGCCCTGCCCAGGTCGGGTTCTGGCCCTGGGTCTTGAGGATTTCGGCGATGGCGGCGCGGTTGTCGGCCAGGATGGTTTCGATGGCAGGCTGCACGTGTTCGGCACGGATCGCGGAGAACGGCGGCAGGTCGTAGGACTGCAGAAGAGGGTTGTTCACGCTCACGGTTGGCACCTTGGCTGGAAGAAACATGCGCCCATCTTAATTACAATCGACACCCACCGCAGCTATCGGCGACAGAGAGAGAACTAATCGTGTCCCTTCGCAAGTACCAGAATCACACCCCACGCTTGAGCCCAGGCGCTTTTGTCGACGGCTCGGCGGTGGTGATCGGCGACGTCGAAATCGGCGAAGACAGCTCCGTGTGGCCGCTGACGGTGATCCGCGGCGACATGCACCGCATCCGCATCGGCGCGCGCACCAGCGTGCAGGATGGCTGCGTGTTGCACATCACCCACGCCGGCCCGTTCAACCCGGACGGCTTCCCGCTGCTGATCGGCGATGACGTGACCATCGCCCACAAGGTCATGCTGCACGGCTGCACCGTCGGCAGCCGCGTATTGATCGGCATGGGCAGCATCGTCATGGACGGCGCGGTGGTCGAGGACGACGTGATCATCGGCGCCGGCAGCCTGGTGCCGCCGGGCAAGCGCCTGGAAAGCGGATTTCTGTACGTGGGCAGTCCGGTGAAACAGGTTCGCCCGCTGACCGACAAGGAAAACGCCTTTTTCACCTACAGCGCGGCGAACTACGTGAAGCTCAAGGACCTGCATCTGGCTGAAGGCTACGACCAGCTCTGACTTTTCTCTCTATTTCCCGGAATTTTTCATGCATTACCAGACCGTACTGTTCGACCTCGATGGCACCCTCACCGATCCGCGCGAGGGCATCACCCGTTCCATCCAGTTCGCCTTGAGCAAACTCGGCATCGATGAGCCGGACCTGACCAAGCTGGAACACTTCATCGGCCCGCCGCTGTTGCAGGCGTTCATGCAGTTTTATGGTTTTGATGAAGCGAAGGCGTGGGAGGCGGTGAATTTCTATCGCGAGCGCTTCAAGGTCACCGGCCTCTACGAGAATCGGGTGTTCGAAGGCGTCACGCCGTTGCTGGAAACTCTGAGCGGCCAAGGCCGGCAGCTGTATATCGCGACGTCGAAGCCGTGGGTGTTCGCCCGGGAAATCGCCCGGCACTTTGATTTTGCCAGGCACTTCAAGGTGATCTACGGCAGCGAACTGGACGGCACTCGTACCAACAAGGTCGAGCTGATTGCCCACCTGATGGCCGAGGAAGGGCTGGACCCGGCCAGCACGCTGATGATCGGTGACCGCAAGCACGACCTGATCGGTGCTCGCAGCAACGGTCTGGATGCGGCGGCTGTTGGTTATGGGTTTGGCAGTTTTGAAGAGTTGAATGCCGAGGCGCCGGCTTATCACTTCGAGACTTTGGATCAGTTGCATCAGGCATTTTTGCAGCGCTGATCAGATAGCCTTCGCGAGCAAGCCCGCTCTCACATTGGTTTTGTGTTGAACACAGACTTAATGTGTGAGCGGGCTTGCTCGCGAACAGGACCTTTCAGCCACTCAGACTTTCGAATCTACCAACGCTTTCAGCGCCGCTTTGCGCTCAGTCACTGGCAACTCACCCAACCTCTCCACCTGCGCATAAAACCTCAGCCAATCCCCACCGACCTGCCTGAACAACGCCGCAAACGCCGGCACCCACTGGTCATACAGCCCGAACGGCAACAGCCGCGCGTTGTTCAACGGCGCATTGACCCAGGCGTCATAGCGTTTGTCGCCGGCCCACTGGCTATCGCGCATTGTTCGGTAGTCGTGTCGAAACCGTTCGAACTCCGCCGCCTTGCGCTCGCGCATCTGCGCTGCCGCCAATGGTTGTGCATAAAGCTTTTCAAGACGTGAGCGGGTATCGAGGATCAACTGAATGAATTGGTCCCGTTGCTTGAGCTTCGAGTCATTTTCCGGGGGCAAGCCCCGAAACGCTCGCCACTGCCGCGTACCTTCCTGCTCGACGAAGGTCGCGAAGGACTCGTTGAACTCGGTGTCGTCCTTCACATAGAAACGCTGGTGAGCCAGTTCATGGAAGATCAGCGTTGCCAGACGCTCGTCGCCCCAGCCCATCATCGAATTGAGGATCGGGTCATTGAACCAGCCCAGGGTCGAGTAAGCCTCGACGCCGCCGATCGACACGTCCATGCCTTGCAGGCGCTGAATCGCGGCTTCGCCCCGCGCCGCGCTCTGGCTGTAATAGCCGCGATAGGCCACGCAACCGGCAATCGGGAAGCAATGGTTCTGCGGGCTCAGGGAAAACTCCGGGGTGGCGAACACATTCCACACGACAAACGGCCGACCGATGTCGGCATAGAGGCGATAGCTTTGGTTGTCCGGCAGATGCAGGTGTTCGCTGGCAAAAGCCCGGGCTTTCTGGGACTGGGCCAGGTGAGTGCGCAGTTTGGCGTCGCGAGCCGGGTCGGCGATCACCTTGGCCACCGGCTCCCGCGCCCGCAAAAGCTGCAGCTGACCGCTGGCCAGCTGGCTGTAATAGCTCAGGCTTGAGCAACCGTTGAGCAACAAAATCATCACACCCGGAAACAAAATCCGCAAAACGCGATCAAGTAACCCATGGCTTGGAAGCGGCCTGATCAAAATAAGAAATCCCCCGGAAAGTCTGCCCAAGACTATCCCGCCCATTGGAGCTCCGCTATGCGCATGTTGATACTGACAGGAAGCGTGCTGACGCTGGCCGGTTGTGCCGGATTCGGAATACCGACCCCTGACCCCTCGCAAGCCTGGATCGATCTGGATGCCCGGCAACAGGACACGGCGCTGCAGGCGCTGGAAGTCGACGACAAGGCTGCCGTCGATCATCGTTACTTCGAAGTGCAGCCCGGCAGCCATGAGCTGAGGGTGCGTTATCAATTTCCGGTCGAGGCGACCAACATCGGCCCGGATGCCGAGCCGCTTTGGCGTGATTGTCAGTTGAACGTGAAATTCAAGGATTTCAACGCCGGCCAGCGTTATCAGTTGCAGGCGGGAAGCATCGGTTTCCGCCCGTGGGCCAAACTCTACGATCAACAACGCAACGTGGTGGGCCAGGGCACGCCGGCGGGCTGTCAGCGAACCTGATCGGCGTTATGCTGGATGTCCGAACTCACGGACATCCATCATGCGTACGATGATGCTGTTGCTCGCCGTCAGCCTGCTCGCCGGTTGCCAGACACCGTTGCCCCCCGTCGATCCGAACATGGCCTGGGTCGAGTTCTCGACGCCGTCCCCGGGCGGTAAGTTGCTGATGGCTGAGCGTCTCGACAATAAGCGACTGACTGACGGGCGTTTCTTTCAGGTAACGCTCGGCAGCCATGAGTTGCGGGTGCGCTTCGACTTTGAAGTGTTCGGCGGAGGCGGCAGCCTGATGACCGGCCCGGTGGAGCGGCTGTGCTACCTGACCATCCGCTACGATCATTTCGAAGCAGGGCAGCGTTACAGGCTGGAAGGCCGTTCTCTGGCGTTTACCCCGAGTGCGCGCCTGTACAACGACAAGCGGGAAATCGTCGCCGAAGACCGCGAGGTCAACTGCATCATCTGAGGCGTATCAGCGGTCGTTCTTCTGATAGATGATGGCTTTGGTGCCGTTGTCGCAGGTGCCGACGATCATGGCGATGTCGTGTTTTTCCGCCTCCTCTTTGGAAACTATCTCCAGGGTATAGGAGGGCACGGCATTCGCCTGAATCTTGATTTCGATCTCTTGCTTGAGTTCTTCGCAATCTTTGGGCGCTGCGAAGGCCGACGTTGCCAGCACGCCACAGATAACCGCCAAGGCAAAACGTTTCATGGTTGAAGCTCCATCGAAGCAGCGCGCACGAAGATGCGCGAAAGCTGCTGTCATTTATTCGACCACACTTTTGCCTGGCGGGTTCTGATCCGGCTCAAGGCAGTCAGCTGACCAGAGATGCGTCGAGACTGATCTTCGCATTCAGCACCTTCGACACCGGGCAACCTTCCTTGGCCTTGTTGCTCAGCTCTTCGAACTGCGCCTGGGTCGCTCCCGGAATTTTTGCCTTGAGGATCAGTTTCACTGCGGTGATTGCAAAACCGCCGTCCACCTGATCCAGCGTGACCTCGGCCTGGGTGTCGATGCTGTCGGCCTTGAGCCCGGCGTCACCGAGAATCATCGAGAACGCCATGGAGAAACAGCCCGCATGGGCGGCGCCGATCAGTTCTTCCGGATTGGTGCCCTTGCCGCCTTCGAAGCGGGCCTTGAAGCCGTAGGGCGCTTCACGCAGGACGCCGGTTTCGGTGGAAATCGAGCCGATGCCGGTTTTCAGGTCACCTTCCCAATGCGCGGATGCCTTCTTCACGATAGCCATGTGTGCCTCCTTCAAATCGGGCGCGAAATGCCGCGCCGTCGTGGTTTTTGCCTGCAAGGCTTCTGAGGATAGACGTCGGAACAAAGTTCAGCCCATGTGAATCGTTGACTTTTTTAGTAGGAAATTTCGGATCGGCTATTGAAACTCGGGTATATGCCCTCATTGCACACAACACGCTTATGAATTGGGCAGGTTCGCGTTCGCCAAGAACACACCTGCGCCCTCAATCGGAGATGCAGGTTTATGAAGCAACTGTCCAACGTAAAATTTTCCACCCTCGATCTGGTGCCGGTGCGCGAGAACGGCAGCCCGGCCCAGTCGCTGCGCAACTCGCTGGACCTGGCGCAGCATGTCGAGAAATTTGGCTACACGCGGTTCTGGGTCGCCGAGCACCACAACATGGACGGCATCGCCAGTTCCGCCACCTCGGTGTTGCTGGGTTATCTGGCCGGCGGCACGTCGACCATCCGGGTCGGCTCTGGCGGCGTGATGCTACCCAACCACGCACCGCTGGTGATCGCCGAGCAGTTCGGCACCCTCGAAAGCCTGTATCCGGGACGTATCGACCTCGGTCTGGGGCGTGCGCCGGGTTCCGATCAGATGACCGCCCGTGCCTTGCGTCGTGAGCGTTCCGGCAGTGCTGATGATTTCCCCGAAGACGTGGCTGAGCTGGCGCGCTTTCTTGGTCCGCGCACGCCGGATCAGCGGGTGATCGCGATGCCGGGCACCGGCACCAACGTGCCGATCTGGCTGCTCGGCTCGAGTCTGTTCAGTGCGCAACTGGCCGGTGAGCGCGGTTTGCCCTACGCCTTCGCCTCGCATTTCGCGCCGCGTTTCATGCACGAGGCGATTCGCGTCTACCGCAATCACTTCAAGCCATCGGCGGTGCTCGATAAACCGTATGTGATGCTCGGCGTGCCGCTGGTGGCAGCCGACACCGATGAACAGGCCGACTACCTGGCGACCTCCGTGTACCAACGAATCCTCGCGCTGATGCGTGGGCAAAGTCTGGTGCAGCGCCCACCGGTGAAAACCATGGACGGCCTGTGGCTGCCCCACGAGCGTGAGGCCGTGGGTGATTTCCTCGGTCTGGCGATGGTCGGCAGCCCGCAGAAAATCCGCGCGAAACTCGAAGTGCTGATCGAACAGACCCAGGCTGATGAGCTGATCTTCACCTGCGACCTGTACGAGCACGCCGATCGCCTGCATTCCTACGAACTGCTGGCGCAGGTGATGAAGGGCTGAGCCCGATAGCCGCGCACAAAAAAGCCGACGCATAGCGTCGGCTTTTGTTTTTCCGGCGTGATCAGCCGCGGGTGTAGACGATCTCTTTGGCGCCGCCTTCGCAGGTGCCGACGACTTTGCCGCCACTGGCCGCACCCTTGTCGACAATCTCCAGCGAATACCCGGAAACGCCCTTGGCATCCAGCTTGGCCGCGATTTCAGCCTTCAGTTCTTCACAGGGCTTGCCGGCAGCAAACGCACCACCCGCAAGGCTCAACAAACCTACTGCCAATATCAACTTCTTCATCGGTCGCACTCCCTGGTCGGATTAATTAAGGCGGGCATCGAGCCGTTCGCTCGATGCACTCACCTCGTAGCGCATTGCCATTCCTATGGCACTCGGCCAGCGCGCAAGTTCAGAAGCGTAGACCAAACTCAGCTGCTGGCTATCCGGAACCCGACTTTCAGGGTCACCTGAAAGTGGGCAGCCTTGCCATCCTTGATGTGGCCGCGGGTTTCGGTCACTTCAAACCATTCCAGATGCTTGATGCTCTTGTTGGCCTCGGCCAACGCATTGTTGATGGCGTCTTCGATGCTGCTGGTGGACGAACCGACCAGCTCGACTTTCTTGTAGGTGTGATGGTCACTCATGGTGTTCTCCTTGAAGTGTGCAATTGAGCCTAGCAGCGATTTGCCGTGTTGATTTCGGCGATCCGGACAAGAGGAAGTTCAGATTTTCTGCACTTTCCAGAAACGCTGAAGTCCCAACCAACACACGCCACTCATCACCAATGCAGGAGAGCCACCATGGCCAACACCTCGTTACGCAAAGCCTCGTTGCAAAGCATGGAAGCGGAGATCGAGAGTCTGCTCAAGTCGTTGGAAAGCCTGAAGGACGACGCTTCTGACGAGTCGCGCAAGACCCTCAAGGCGCTCAAGAGCAACGCTGAAAGCGCGCTGAAACATTCGCGCAGCCTGCTCAGCGATGCCTACGAAGAAGTCAAAGTCAAAACCCGCGAGACCGGGATCGCCACCCGCGATTACGCGCAGGAACACCCGTGGACGACTGCCGGTGTGGCGGTCGGTGCGCTGGGTCTGCTGGCCGCTTACTTGCTGTTCAAGCGCGGCGAGTGATCCGTCTGGCGCAGCTCGTTCCTGAGCCACTGCGCCAATTGCCGGGCGCGTCCGTCCGCGGCGCGCTTGGGTAGCCACAACGCCAGTTGCGCCGGGGTTTCACTGAAGCCCCATGGCGCGACCAGGCGTCCGGCCTTCAAATCTTCGGTCACCAGCGGTTCCGGTGCGATTGCCACGCCCAACCCGGCGACGGCCGCTTCCAGCAAGTAATACAAATGTTCGAAACCTTGCCCCAGTTTTAACGCCTTGGCGTCGAAGCCGCTTTGCTGCGCCCAGCTCGGCCAGGCTTGCGGGCGTGAAGTCGTGTGCAGCAAGGGCTCGTCCAGCAGGGCGATGGGCGGTGCCGATTGCAGGCGCTGGTAGCCGCTGAACAGCGGGCTCATGACCGGGCCGATGCGCTCGCTGGCCAGCTCATAGACTTGCATGTCTGCGGGCCATGGCGGTTCGGCGAACAGCAGCAATGCATCCAGCCCCGGGCGACGCGGGTCGAGATCGCCTTCACCGGCGGACAGGTGCAGGCGCAAATCCGGCAGATCGGCATTCAGTCGTCCCAGTCGCGGAATGAACCAGCGCGCCAGCAAGCTACCGGAGCAACCGAGCACGAACGGCGCATCGGCGGTGCTTTGGGTCAGTTCGGCGCAGACGCTGCGCAAGCGGTCGAACGCCTCGCCGCTGGCATCGCGCAGGCGGATGCCGGCATCTGTGAGTTTCAGGCCACGACCGTCCTTGACGAAAAGACTGACGCCGAGATGCTCTTCCAGCACCTTGAGCTGGCGGCTGACCGCACCGTGGGTGACGTGCAGTTGCTCTGCAGCCTGGCTGACACTGTTCAGGCGGGCGGTGGCTTCGAAGGCGCGCAGGGCGTTCAGCGGGGGAAGGTCATGGCTCATGATATCTGTGAGTTTTCCTGACAGGTTGTGGCGATCTTATCGGTTTTCAGCCTGGAAGGTCAGGGGTAGAGTGAACGCCATTGTCTTCTCGTGAAATCCGCTGGAGCGAACCATGACCCAGACTTCGAACACCTCCGATCTGCGTAACGGCCCTGACGCCAACGGCCTGTTTGGCTCGTTCGGCGGCCGTTATGTCGCGGAAACCCTGATGCCGTTGATCCTCGACCTGGCCCGCGAATACGAGGCGGCCAAGGAAGATCCGGCGTTCAAAGAAGAATTGGCCTACTTCCAGCGCGACTACGTCGGACGTCCGAGCCCGCTGTATTTCGCCGAGCGCCTGACCGAGTTCTGCGGCGGCGCCAAAATCTACCTCAAGCGCGAAGAGCTGAACCACACCGGCGCGCACAAGATCAACAACTGCATCGGCCAGATCCTGCTGGCGCGGCGCATGGGCAAGAAACGCATCATCGCCGAGACCGGCGCCGGCATGCACGGCGTGGCTACCGCCACCGTGGCTGCGCGTTTTGGACTGGACTGCGTGATCTACATGGGCACCACCGACATTGAGCGCCAGCAGGCCAACGTGTTCCGCATGAAGCTGCTGGGCGCCGAGGTGATCCCGGTGGTCGCCGGCACCGGCACCCTGAAAGACGCAATGAACGAAGCGCTGCGTGACTGGGTGACCAACGTCGACAGCACCTTCTACCTGATCGGCACCGTGGCCGGTCCGCACCCTTATCCAGCCATGGTTCGCGACTTCCAGGCGGTTATCGGCAAGGAAACCCGCGATCAGTTGCAAACCCAGGAAGGTCGCCTGCCGGACAGCCTGGTGGCGTGCATCGGAGGCGGTTCCAACGCCATGGGCCTGTTCCACCCGTTCCTCGACGACAAGAGCGTCGAGATCATCGGCGTCGAAGCCGCCGGTTACGGCATCGAAACCGGCAAGCACGCGGCCAGCCTCAACGGCGGTGTACCGGGTGTGTTGCACGGCAACCGCACCTTCCTGCTGCAGGACGACGATGGCCAGATCATCGACGCCCACTCGATTTCCGCCGGCCTCGACTATCCGGGCATCGGCCCTGAGCACGCGTGGTTGCATGACATCGGCCGCGTCCAGTACACCTCGGTGACCGACGACGAAGCCCTCGCTGCGTTCCACCAGTGCTGCCGTCTGGAAGGGATCATTCCGGCACTGGAAAGCGCCCATGCCCTGGCCGAAGTCTTCAAACGCGCACCGAAACTGCCGAAGGATCACCTGATGGTGGTCAACCTGTCCGGTCGCGGCGACAAAGACATGCAGACCGTCATGCACCACATGGAACATTCTCAACAAGAGCAATCGAAGCAGGAGAAACACTGATGAGCCGCCTGCAAACCCGCTTTGCCGAACTCAAGGAACAGAACCGCGCCGCCCTGGTGACCTTCGTCACTGCTGGCGACCCGGACTACGACACCTCGCTGGCGATCCTCAAGGGCCTGCCGAAAGCCGGTGCCGACGTGATCGAACTGGGCATGCCGTTTACCGACCCGATGGCCGACGGCCCGGCGATTCAGCTGGCGAACATCCGCGCCTTGGGTGCCAAACAGAACCTGATCAAAACCCTGCAAATGGTCCGCGAGTTTCGCAAGGAAAACAGCGACACCCCGCTGGTGCTGATGGGTTACTTCAACCCGATCCACAAGTTCGGCGTCGAGCGCTTCATCGCTGAAGCCAAAGAGGCCGGCGTTGATGGCCTGATCGTGGTCGACATGCCGCCGGAGCATAACTCGGAGCTGTGCGACCCGGCCCAGGCGGCGGGCATCGACTTCATCCGTCTGACCACTCCTACCACCGATGATGCGCGTCTGCCGAAAGTGTTGAATGGCAGCTCAGGCTTCGTTTACTACGTGTCGGTTGCCGGTGTGACCGGCGCCGGTGCGGCGACTCTGGAACACGTCGAGGAGGCGGTGGCGCGTCTGCGTCGTCATACCGATCTGCCGATCAGCATCGGTTTTGGTATCCGCACGCCGGAGCAGGCCGCGTCCATTGCGCGTCTGGCCGACGGTGTGGTGGTGGGCTCGGCGCTGATCGATCACATCGCCAACGCGACCACGCCGGACCAGGCCATCGACGGCGTGCTGAGCCTGTGTTCGGCGCTGTCCGAAGGCGTGCGTAAGGCTCGCGTCAGCTGAAGGTAAAGTTCCTGATACAGAGGAATTAGAGCCTCCAAGCACAGACTAACCAAGCAAGACCGAGGGATTCAGAACCACGTTCTGAATCCCTTTTTGCTGTCAGTGCAGTGAGGAAAGACCCGATGAAAATGCCGAAACGTCTGATTGCCAGTCTGGGCGTGCTGATGATCAGCGCGACACCGCTGCTGGCCAGCGCTGATCCGCGCGACGATCACGACCACGGCGGCCCGCAACAGGGCCACTACGACAATCGCGGTGGTGATCACCATGATTGGCAAAGCAACCATCGCGGCGGCCCGCCGCCTCGGGACTTCGGCCCGGTGCGTCAGGTGATCCGCGACAATCATGGCTACTTCGTGCGCGGTGCGCCGCCACCTCCAGGCATCCACCTGGTACGGGGCCGGCCGCTGCCCCACGGCTATTACGGCGAGCGGCTGGATAACCGGGCGTTGAGTCGTCTGCCGTATTACCCGGGTTATGAATGGCGTCGTGCCGGCGGTGACATCGTGCTGATCGCGGTGGGCACTGGGGTCGTTTACGAAGTACTGGATGGCGTTCTGTACTGACCGTCAGGCAATAAAAAAGACCGCAGCCTTTACGGGCTGTGGTCTTTTGTTTTCAGGGCTGTTGTTCAGGGCAACTCCAATCCGCCCGAGGCTTTGTGCAGTTTGCGCAGATGTTCGCCGATCTGCTTTACGTTGGCCTCGCTGGCCGCAATCTCGGCTGCTCGTTTGGGCTCCAGCAGCGCGCGCACTTCCTTATCGAGATCGCCGGTCAGGGCCAGCAATTGTTTCTGGCGCTGGCTGCTTTCTGCTTCCAGTCGGCTGAATTCGCTTGGTTGCGGCAGGCCATAACCTCGGGAGTCGAGCAATTCTGCCGGCCGGCTGAGGAAGCCGCTGTTGGCGAGAATCTGCTGCAACGTCGCGTTGGCCTTGTCCATGCCACCGTTTTCCAGCTCCCGGGCGCCGAGGTAACGTTGCTTGACCTCATCCTGAGCCAGCAAAAGTTGGCGGCGGAAACTGGCTTGTTCCAGCAACAACAGCGCGGCGCTGGTGCGCAGGTCGGCCCGTTCGAACCATGGGCGACGCTCTTCGGCGGACAGCGAAAGCCATTCTTCAACGGTTGTCTGCTTGATCGGCAATTGCTTCTTCAACACATCGAACATCGCCTGATAACGGTCACGGAACGAGTCAAAGCGATAACCCAGGCGCAACGCCTCTTTCGGATCATCAAGCACGCTGGTGTCGGCCAGGCCGCGCCCCTTCAGCACTTCCAGCAAGCCGTTGGGCATGATGCTGTCGAGGCCGGTGAGTCGGGCGTTGTTGCTGCCGCTGCGCAGCAGTTTCAGGCCTTCCACCGCACAGTTGTTGGAGAGGAAGAAGTAATTGCCGTCGTAGCTCCAGTGTATTTCGGCGGCGTGTTCGACCACGCCCTCGATTTCGCTGCGCGAGAGATTCAGCGGCACCGACGCCAGGCTGCGCAGTTCGGTCTTGGTGTACTCGTCGATCACCTGCGCCAGCGGCAGTACGAACAGGCGCGACGGGTACTTGCCGACCAGCCCGTCCCAGCTCGACAACTGCACGTCGCCGACGAAGGCGCGGTATGACAGCACCAGATGCTGGTCCAGATCCAGTCGGCAGTCAGGCCCGCGTGGCCGCCCCGGTGCGCAGATCACCAGACGCAACATGCTGTGGCCCCAACGACTGACCCAGTTCTGGTTGGCTTCGGCCAACAGGTAATCCACCGCGTACACGCGTTCCGGATCGACCTGGCCCAGGGGCTGTTTGGCAAAATCGTTGCCGGCGTTGAGGAAGGCGAAGGTTTTGGCGCATTCATCCTTTGCTGGCGGTGCCCAGCCGAAGTGTTCCTGGTAATAGCGATACAGCGCCGGGCGACGGCAGGCGTAGCTCGGGTCGAGGAGGAAATACTCCATGTTGACCGCGACAAACTCCTTCGGGCTGGAGATTTCGTAGAGGTCGGGGCTGCGAGCGATCTGCCGGTTGTGCTGTTCCCGCTCACCCCGACGCCCGACGTATTGCTGCCAGCCGGCGAGGTCGAGCAGGCGTGGATCATCGCTGAGGGTGAAGCGCCGACCGTTCTGGCCGCGGCACTCATCGGGAATGCCGATCAGCCCGGCGCTGTTGTTGCGCCGGGTGCAGCGCTGGATCAGCGTGCGTTCGGCCGCTGGCCACAAGCGCGCGCGATCGTAAATGTGAGTGATTTCATGCAGCACCGTGGCCAGCAGTTCTCGGCGAACGGTGCCGTGGGGACGATTGGTCTTTTCCTTTGCCGCACTGCCGTCGGTGAGGCTGGCGAGCAGTTTGCGGTTCAGGTCCAGCTCGGAGACGAGCGTCGCCTGGCCGTAGGCGTTGCCAGGCATATCGTCGGTCCAGCCGACATCGATGCGCCGGTCCAGGCGTTCGATGAAGCTCGGCGGCAATGCCTGCATGGCCTCATCGAGCAGCGCCTGGCTGGCCTGTTGTTGGGCGGGGCTCAAACCATCGGTCTTGAGCCGCAATTGCAGGCCGGCGTGGGCGCTGTTGCCAAGCAGCAACAACGCCCCGGCCAGCAGCCAGGCGCCGAGTGACCTCACAGTGCGAGGATGGCTTCGGCGAGTACCTGATCACTGGCGTCGCGGGCTTCCGGCACGCGGGTGCGCAAGGTTTTGAAGGCCGCTTCCAGGTTTGCACCACGGATATCACCGTCGCTGGCCACGAAACTGGCAGCGTCGTCATGGGCTTCGCGGATGATTTTCGAATCGCGAATCGACGTAGTGGTGTCGGAGGTGAAATCGATGGTGCGCTGGGAGGCGCGGACGATGATGTTACTGGTGGCTACCAGGGTGTGTGCCTGGGCCATATCGGCCAACAACAGCAGGCCAAGGGCGGCAGCAATCAGCGGGCTACGCATGGAACGACTCCGAAAGGACAGGGATGACTATTGGACGAGAATTGCCTGTGCCAGTTCAAGGTCACTGACATGAAGTTTTGGCCGGCTCTTGCGCAGGTAATGCAGCGCAGATTCGAGCTGTGCGCCGCGCATCTGGCCGTCACTGGCAACGAACGCTGCGGCATCGTCGTGCGCGGCGATGATCAGTTTACGGTCGAACGGTGCGGAAGAAACCATGCCCGTGGCCCAGACGCTGACGACGGTGTTCTGTGTGGACACATCGAAGGCGTCTGCCAGAGGAATCCAGCAGGCGGTGAGCAGTAAAGAAGGGATAAGCAGATTTGAAAGAAAACGCATGGGACTCGGCAACTGTTGGCGAGTCCCAAGGCTAGCGCAATGCCCCGACTAGAGCCAGCGCCGAAACATCGGGACACGACCGGCGTGTCCCGCGATGCCCCTGTCGCTTAGATCGTCAGAATGGCCTGGGCCAGCTGTGCGTCGGTCGCGTTCAGTTGCGGAGCCTGATGACGGATGTGATCCAGTGCGCTCTCCAGTTTCACGCCACGGATTTCACCTTCGCTGGCTACGAAGCTGGCAGCGTCGTCACGGGCAGCGAGCACGATCTTGTCGTCACGGAAGGACGAAGTAACGTCGGAGGTGGCATCGGAAGAGGACTTGAGCGCGCCAACAACGGCGTCGGTGGTAACGATGAAGCTGGTGGCGCTGGCGTTGGCAGCTACGGCCAACATGGCGGCGGCGCTGAGCAGACGAAGACGGGACATGGGAGAACTCCTGTGGATAAACCGTATTGAGAGGTGGCTCGGTGTCTGAAGGTCAGACGCCAGTCGCACAGCATTCGCCACGTTCTGCATGGATCTTAGGCTTCCATTGCGACTTCGCACAGTGGTCAGGATGCTGGCCTTAATCGATTTCTCGTAACTGTACCTGTCTTTTCTTAAGTTACGAGAACTGTACCTGTTCGATGATCAAGAGTGGATACTCGGTTTTTCTGGCCCGCAAACGACAAGACCCGTCGCGGTTTCCCGCGACGGGTCTTGTTTATTCAATTCGGGTTGCTGGCGGTGGGTCTAGCGACCAGAGCCAGCGACGCTGCTTAGCGCCAGAACGGCTTGCTCAGCTCTTCGTAGCGTTGTGCTTCGCTGATACCGGCATCGGCCAGCAGACGCGAATCCAGGCGAGCCAGTTGGTGGCGGCTGGAGATGCGGCGCTGCCACAACATCAGGTTGGCGATAACGCGCAGAGGCAGGGAAGCCTGGGTTTTTACAGCTTTGTCTTCGAAGAACAGTTCGGAACTGAGTGTACGTTCCATGGTTGACATCCTTCCGCTTGTGGCGGGATTAGGTAGTGGTTTAACTGGTGCCCATGATCCTCTCGTTTGGCCAGACTCTCTAGATACAGTTCACCTGTATTGTGAGTGACCAGTTAACTGTTTATAGGGGGTGTACGGGTCAAAATTGCGCAAACTGTACTTGTCTGCGCTTATTTGGTGCATTTTTACCCAAATCGATGATTAGAGTAGGCAAAAGCCGTAGGAAAAGACCGGTACAGCAGTACAGTTTTTGACGGCTGCGGCGGTTTTCAAAATTCCGCTGACGAAACTGTGTTTGCGCCAGCGGAAAATCTGTGCGGATTACACCGCCAGCATGCGTCCGGTTTCTTCCAGATTGATGTGCCAGCTCAGGGCGTCACGCAGGATGTGCGGGGTGTGGCCGCCGATCGCACAGGCTTTTTCGAAGTAATCGTTCAGCGCCGGGCGGTAATCCGGGTGCACGCAATTATCGATGATGACCCGGGCGCGTTCCCGTGGCGCCAGGCCGCGCAGGTCGGCCAGGCCCACTTCGGTCACCAGGATGTCGACGTCATGCTCGGTATGGTCGACGTGGCTGACCATTGGCACCACGCTGGAAATCGCGCCGCCCTTGGCGATCGACTTGGTCACGAACACCGCCAGGTGTGCGTTGCGCGCGAAGTCGCCCGAGCCGCCAATGCCGTTCATCATCCGCGTGCCGCAGACGTGGGTGGAGTTGACGTTGCCATAGATGTCGAACTCAAGGGCGGTGTTGATGCCGATGATGCCCAGGCGCCGCACCACCTCCGGGTGGTTGGAGATTTCCTGCGGACGCAATACCAGCTTGTCCTTGTACTTCTCCAGATTGCCGAACACGTCGCTGTTGCGCCGCTCCGACAGAGTGATCGAGCTGCCCGAGGCGAAGCTCAGCTTGCCCGCATCAATCAGGTCAAAGGTCGAGTCTTGCAGCACTTCGGAATACATGGTCAGGTCTTCGAACGGCGAATCGATCAGCCCGCACATCACCGCGTTGGCGATGTTGCCGATTCCGGCCTGCAACGGGCCGAGCTTGTTGGTCATGCGCCCGGCATCGACTTCCTGCTTGAGGAAGGTGATCAGGTGATCGGCGATGGCTTTGGTATCGACATCCGGCGACGACACGGTGGACGGCGAATCCGCCTGCTGGGTGATGACGATCGCGACGATCTTCTCCGGCGGGATCGGGATCGCGGTGCTGCCGATGCGGTCGTCGACCTTTACCAGCGGGATCGGCGTGCGGGTCGGGCGGTAGGTCGGAATATAGATGTCGTGCAGACCTTCGAGGTTGGCGTTGTGCGCCAGGTTGATCTCGACGATCACGTGTTTGGCGAAGATCGCGAAGCTCGCCGAGTTGCCCACCGAAGTGGTCGGCACGATGTGGCCCTGTTCGGTGATGGCCACAGCTTCGATGACGGCGATGTCCGGCAGCTTCAGCTGCTGGTTGCGCAGTTGCTCGACGGTTTCCGACAGGTGCTGGTCGATGAACATCACTTCGCCGGCGTTGATTGCCTTGCGCAAGGTGCTGTCGACCTGGAACGGCATGCGCCGGGACAGCACGCCAGCCTCGGTCAGTTGCTTGTCGAGGTCATTGCCCAGACTGGCGCCGGTCATCAGGCTGATCTTCAGCGGCGTGACCTTGGCTCGCTCGGCCAGCGCATGGGGCACGGCCTTGGCTTCGCCGGCGCGGGTGAAGCCGCTCATGCCGACGGTCATGCCGTCCTCAATCAGCGCAGCGGCGTCGGCGGCGCTCATCACTTTATCCAACAACGAAGGCAGGCGAATACGGTCACGGTACATGGATTATTTTCTCGGGCAGCGAGTAGCAGGATGCGCAGTCTAGTGAATTTCGCGAGCGCCTGTCCCGCTACCAAGGTCGCAAACGAGGCGTCTATTTAGCGGGTTTCAAGTAAAACACCGTTACCGGATCTGCAACAGCGCGGCAAATTGTCCGACGGTTTGCGCAAACAAAAACGCCCCGACAAGTCGGGGCGTTCGGTGTTGCCGGCGAGGGTTACTCGACCGCTTTGACCATGTCTTCGATGACTTTCTTCGCGTCGCCGAACACCATCATGGTCTTGTCCAGGTAGAACAGTTCGTTGTCCAGACCGGCATAGCCGCTGGCCATCGAGCGCTTGTTGACGATGATGGTCTTGGCCTTGAACGCTTCGAGGATCGGCATGCCGGCAATCGGCGATTTCGGATCGTTCTTGGCAGCCGGGTTGACCACGTCGTTGGCGCCCAGCACCAGAACCACATCGGCCTGACCGAACTCGGAGTTGATGTCTTCCATCTCGAACACCTGGTCGTACGGCACTTCGGCCTCGGCCAGCAGTACGTTCATGTGCCCAGGCATCCGGCCGGCCACCGGGTGGATCGCGTACTTCACGGTCACGCCATGGTGGGTCAGCTTCTCGGTCAGCTCTTTCAGCGCGTGCTGTGCACGGGCCACGGCCAGGCCGTAACCCGGAACGATGATTACGGTGTCGGCGTTGGTCAGCAGGAACGTCGCGTCGTCAGCCGAACCGGATTTCACCGGACGGGCTTCCTTCTCACCGGCAGGACCGGCTTCTGCTGTATTGCCGAAACCGCCGAGCAGTACATTAAAGAAGGAACGGTTCATCGCCTTGCACATGATGTACGAGAGGATCGCACCGCTCGAACCCACCAGGGAACCGGCAATGATCAGCATCGAGTTGTTCAGCGAGAAGCCGATACCCGCCGCCGCCCAGCCGGAATAGCTGTTGAGCATCGACACCACCACCGGCATGTCGGCGCCGCCGATCGGGATGATGATCAGCACGCCCATGACGAACGCGAGAGCCAGCATCAGCGCGAACGCGGCGAGGTTGCCGGTCAGCATGAAGGTGACGCCGAGGATCAGCGTCGCCAGACCCAGTACCGCGTTCAGCTTGTGCTGACCGTTGAACTGTACCGGTGCACCCTGGAACAGACGGAACTTGTATTTGCCCGACAGCTTGCCGAACGCGATCACTGAACCGGAGAAGGTGATTGCACCGATGGCGGCGCCCAGGAACAGCTCCAGACGGTTACCCGCCGGGATCGAGTCGCCCAGTTGCTTGACGATGCCCAGCGACTGCGGCTCGACCACGGCAGCAATGGCGATGAACACCGCTGCCAGACCGATCATGCTGTGCATGAACGCAACCAGTTCCGGCATCTTGGTCATTTCAACGCGCTTGGCCATGATCGAACCGGCGGTGCCGCCGATCAGCAGGCCGACGATCACGTAACCGATGCCTGCAGTCGCCAGCTCAGCGCCCAGCTTATAGATGAGGCCGACCGTGGTGATGATTGCCAGTGCCATGCCGAGCATGCCGAACAGGTTGCCGCGGCGCGACGTGGTCGGGTGCGACAGGCCCTTGAGGGCCTGGATGAAGCAGATCGACGCGATCAGGTAGAGCGTCGTGACGAGGTTCATGCTCATTACTTAGGCGCCTCTTCTTTTGCTTTCGGGGCTTTCTTCTTGAACATCTCAAGCATGCGGCGGGTGACCAGGAAGCCACCGAACACGTTGACCGCGGCCAGTGCCACGGCGAGGGTGCCCATGGTCTTGCCCAGCGGGGTGACGGTCAGGGCGGCGGCGAGCATGGCGCCGACGATCACGATCGCCGAAATGGCGTTGGTCACCGCCATCAAAGGCGTGTGCAGCGCGGGTGTAACGTTCCAGACCACGTGATAACCGACATAAATCGCCAGCACGAAGATGATCAGGTTGTAGATACCGGGGGAGATAAGCTCTTCCATCGTCTGAGTCCCTGCTTAGGCGTTTTTGCGGATGACTTGGCCGTCGCGGCACATCAGGCACGCGGCGACGATGTCGTCTTCGAGGTTCACTTCGAACTGGCCTTCTTTGGTGAATACCAGCTTCAGGAAGTCCAGCAGGTTGCGTGCGTACAGCGCCGAGGCGTCTGCGGCGACTTCACCGGCGAGGTTGGTCGGGCCGACGATGGTCACGCCGTTCTCGATCACGACCTGATCGGCCACGGTCAGCGGGCAGTTGCCGCCCTGTGCTGCCGCGAGGTCGATGACCACCGAGCCGGGTTTCATCTGCGCCACGGTGTCCGCGCTCAACAGCGTTGGTGCCTTGCGGCCCGGAATCAGTGCGGTGGTGATGACAATGTCAGCCTGCCTGGCGCGCTCGTGCACGGCCTGGGCCTGACGCTGCATCCAGCTCGCCGGCATCGGGCGTGCGTAACCACCGACGCCGACCGCGCATTCGCGTTCTTCATCGGTCTCGTAAGGCACGTCGACGAACTTGGCGCCGAGGGATTCGATCTGTTCCTTCACGGCCGGACGTACGTCGGACGCTTCGATGACGGCACCCAGACGTTTCGCCGTGGCAATCGCCTGCAACCCGGCTACACCGGCACCCAGAATCAGCACGCGCGCCGCTTTCACGGTGCCCGCAGCGGTCATCAGCATCGGCATGAAGCGCGGATAGTAGTGGGCGGCCAGCAGCACCGCCTTATAGCCGGCAATGTTCGCCTGGGACGACAACACGTCGAGGCTCTGGGCCCGGGAGGTGCGTGGCGCCGCTTCCAGGGCGAACGCGGTAATCCCGCACTCGGCCATCTTCGCGATGGTGTCGTTGTTGAACGGGTTGAGCATGCCCACCAGCACCGTTCCGCGCTTGATCAGCATCAGTTCGGCATCGCTTGGCGCGACCACTTTGAGAATCAGCTCGGCGCCAAACGCGTCATTGGCACTGCCAATGGTTGCGCCTGCCGCTTCATAGGCACTGTCGACAACGCTGGCTTTAACGCCGGCGCCGGTTTGCACAGTGACCTTATGACCTTGGCTGATCAGCTTTTTAATGGTTTCCGGGGTTGCAGCAACCCGTGTTTCACCGGTCTGGGTTTCGAGAGGAACACCAATGTGCACGTCAAATCTCCTGCGTGATCTTATTGAGTAAACCCATGCACTACGGATGGTGCGACTGGGGCGGCCGATCAGCACGATCCCGCCAAATCAGGGCGGGGCGCGGCATTTTGCAGGCGAAGTTTATGCCCTTCAAGGG
Organism: Pseudomonas sp. IT-P2; assembly: GCF_949767575.1. Classification (NCBI taxonomy): domain Bacteria; kingdom Pseudomonadati; phylum Pseudomonadota; class Gammaproteobacteria; order Pseudomonadales; family Pseudomonadaceae; genus Pseudomonas; species Pseudomonas sp. IT-P2. Next base: position 79,691 of record NZ_CATKQA010000012.1, read on the forward strand.
ATTATGACGGGTGACGGAAAATTAACTACAAGTCATCCCGTGACCGAATGTCGCAGATGGCCAGTTGAATCCCTTGCAGGCCGTGCCTTTCAAGGAGTCTGGATAAATTTGAAGAATTTTCTCATCGGTGACGTGAATAGGTCGCAATGAGTCGCGAATGAGGGCGCAAAGCCACGTCGTCAGGCGCTTGTGGGACGTCTGTACGACTTTCGGATACAGTCTGTCTATTTGCGACAAATAGTTATATCTGTAGGGCTTTAGTTTTCCTGACTACGGGGTTAGTAATCGCTGAGGCCCTTTATCCTTCTAGGTTGTAGCTGTGTGCCTGGTTCACCAGCCAATCGCGAAAAGCCTTGAGTGACGCCGATTCGACCTTTCGCTCCGGAATCATCAGGTAATACGCCTTGATGCTGGAGAGCGCGTTTGGGTTGGCAATCACCAGGCGTTTCTCGGCCAGTTCGCGCTGAATCAGGAACGGTGGGATCAGCGCGAGGCCCATGTCGTGCATGGCAGCCTGGGCCAGCATGGAGAATAGCTCGTAGCGCGGACCTGTCATGTCGCGGGGGATGTTCAGGTGTTGCGAGTTGAACCACTGTCGCCAGGCGTAGGGGCGGGTGGTTTGCTGGAGCAGCGGCAGATCGGCGATTTTATCGGGTGTCAGATGCGTCTTGTTGCCGAGCAGGGCGGGACTGCATACCGGCATCGGATTCTCGCCCATCAACCTGTGGGATTCGGTACCGGACCAGTCGGCATCGCCAAAGTAGATGGCTGCATCGAAGTCAGTGTCGGCAAACAGGAATGGGCGCGTGCGATTCGTCAGGTTGACCGTCACTTCCGGGTGCTTGAGCTGGAAGTCCTTCAGCCTTGGCAACAACCATTGCGTGCCGAAGGTGGGCACCACGGCGAGTTCGATCACGTTGGTACCTTGCTGGCCCATCACCGACAGGGTGTCACGCTCTACGGCATCGAGCTGGGTCGCTACTCGACGGCTGTAGGAAAGCCCCGCTTCCGTCAGCTTCACTCCGCGACGCGAGCGCCGGAAAAGTTCGACGCTGAGGAAGTCCTCCAGGCTGGCAATCTGTCGGCAAATGGCGCCTTGAGTGAGGGAAAGTTCTTCGGCGGCCTTGGTAAAGCTCTCGTGACGGGCGGCGGCCTCGAAGCTGATCAGGGCGGTGGTGCTGGGGATCTTGCGGCGCATGTACGTCAACCTCACTAATACATCGCTTAATCGGCATTTCGCGACGTTTCGGAGTGAGAAATTAGCACAACAGGATGCGAAATCCTCGTTTGCCGGGACAGCGAAGCGGGCCTAGGATCAATGCCACGTTAATTCACCCGATTTGCGAGGACTCACTCATGGGCGGTAAAGCTAGCTTCAACTGGATCGATCCCCTGCTGCTGGATCAACAGCTGACTGAAGAAGAACGCATGATCCGCGACACTGCCGAGCAATTCGCCCAGCAGAGCCTCGCTCCACGTGTTCTTGAAGCCTTCCGCCATGAGAAGACCGATCCGGCGATCTTCCGTGAAATGGGCGAAGTCGGCCTGTTGGGCGCAACCATCCCCGAGCAGTACGGTGGCAGCGGCCTCAACTACGTCAGCTATGGCCTGATTGCCCGTGAAGTCGAGCGTGTCGACTCTGGCTACCGTTCGATGATGAGCGTGCAGTCTTCGCTGGTGATGGTGCCGATCAACGAATTCGGTACCGAAGCACAGAAACAGAAGTACCTGCCGAAACTGGCTTCCGGCGAGTGGATCGGCTGCTTCGGTCTGACCGAACCGAACCACGGTTCCGACCCGGGCGCGATGATTACGCGTGCACGCAAAGTCGACGGCGGCTACAGCCTGACCGGCGCCAAGATGTGGATCACCAACAGCCCGATCGCCGATGTGTTTGTGGTCTGGGCCAAAGACGATGCCGGCGACATCCGTGGCTTCGTTCTGGAGAAGGGCTGGAAAGGCCTGAGCGCCCCGGCGATTCACGGCAAGGTCGGCCTGCGGGCTTCGATCACCGGCGAAATCGTCATGGATAACGTGTTCGTGCCGGAAGAGAACATCTTTCCGGACGTGCGTGGTCTGAAAGGTCCGTTCACCTGCCTCAACTCTGCACGTTATGGCATCTCCTGGGGCGCGCTGGGCGCCGCCGAGTTCTGCTGGCACACCGCTCGCCAATACACCCTGGATCGTCAGCAGTTCGGTCGTCCGTTGGCCGCTACTCAGTTGATCCAGAAGAAGCTGGCTGACATGCAGACCGAAATCACCCTGGCACTGCAAGGCTGCCTGCGTCTGGGGCGCATGAAGGACGAAGGCACTGCTGCGGTTGAAATTACTTCGATCATGAAGCGCAACTCTTGCGGCAAGTCTCTGGAGATCGCGCGCATGGCGCGTGACATGCTGGGCGGCAACGGGATCTCCGATGAATTCGGCGTGGCCCGTCACCTGGTCAACCTGGAAGTGGTGAATACCTATGAAGGTACGCACGACGTTCACGCGCTGATCCTCGGTCGTGCGCAGACCGGCCTGCAGGCGTTCTATTAATAGGAGAGCGACCATGGGCGCGCTGTCGCATCTGCGGGTACTGGATTTATCGCGAGTGCTGGCCGGCCCGTGGGCTGGTCAGATCCTGGCCGATCTCGGGGCGGAAGTGATCAAGGTCGAGCGCCCGGGTAACGGTGACGACACTCGCGCCTGGGGGCCGCCCTTCCTGAAAGACGCTTACGGCGAGAACACCAGTGAGGCGGCTTATTACCTGTCGGCCAATCGCAACAAGCAATCGGTGACGATCGACTTCACGCGTCCCGAGGGTCAGAAGCTGGTAAGGGAGTTGGCAGCCAAGTCCGACATCCTTATCGAAAACTTCAAGGTGGGGGGGCTGGCGGCTTATGGCCTGGATTACGAGTCGCTGAAGGCAATCAATCCGGATCTGATCTATTGCTCGATCACCGGTTTCGGTCAGACCGGACCGTATGCGAAGCGTGCGGGTTATGACTTCATGATCCAGGGGCTCGGCGGTCTGATGAGCCTGACCGGGCGGCCCGAAGGTGATGAGGGTGCGGGGCCGGTGAAGGTGGGTGTGGCGCTCACGGATATCCTGACGGGCCTGTATTCGACCGTGGCGATTCTGGCGGCACTGGCTCATCGTGACCACGATGGTGGTGGGCAGCACATCGATATGGCGCTGCTGGATGTACAGGTGGCGTGCCTGGCCAACCAGGCGATGAACTACCTGACGACGGGCACTGCGCCAAAGCGGCTGGGTAATGCGCATCCGAATATTGTGCCGTACCAGGATTTTCCTACGGCTGACGGCGACTTCATTCTCACGGTGGGTAATGACGGGCAGTTCCGCAAGTTCGCCGAAGTGGCGGGGCAGCCGCAGTGGGCGGATGATCCGCGTTTCGCGACTAATAAGCTGCGAGTGGCGAATCGGGCCGTCCTGATTCCGCTGATCCGCCAGGCGACCGTTTTCAAGACCACCGCAGAGTGGGTGAGTCAGCTGGAGCAGGCGGGCGTGCCATGCGGGCCGATCAATGATCTGTCACAGGTGTTCGAGGATCCGCAGGTGAAATCGCGCGGGTTGGCGATCGAGCTGCCTCACGCGCTGGCGGGGATGGTGCCGCAGGTGGCTAGCCCGATTCGGTTGTCGCGGACTCCTGTCGAGTATCGCCGTGCGCCTCCTTTGCTGGGCGAGCATACGCTGGAGGTTTTACAGCGCGTGCTGGGCTTGGGGGCGGGTGCAGTGGCTGCGATGAAGGAGGATGGAGTGCTCTGAGAGTTCTCTCTATATAGAAAGGGTGCTGAATCCTTCTTCTATATAGAAGGACTTGAGTGCTTTTTGGCCTATCGGCAAGTTATTGAAA
>NZ_CATKQA010000013.1:0-50918 GCF_949767575.1 Pseudomonas sp. IT-P2
ATGGTCGGGACGGAGTGATTCGAACACTCGACCCCTAGCACCCCATGCAAGCGGACTGATCTACAGCCCGCAAAAACAGAGGCTTCGCGCCGGGCGCTCGCTGCAACGATGCCCAACCGTGCGCAACCGTGTTTTACAAAGTCACTCGGAAAGTCACTGAGCCTTTTTGGCACCATCCCCGGCGTTCTGCCGACCGAACACCAATCCAAAATCCTACAGCTCGTCGCCTCGCCCTCGCCCACCTTGCGACACTCGATTACTGTACATGCATACAGCATTTGTACAGTGAATCCGTTCCCATGAATTTCGACCAGGCGAAAGCCCTCCGACTCCAGCGATGGCGCTCAACTCTCGATGATCAAGATTTCCGCATGCAAAACCCAGAGGGGCACCGAGAAACCCTTCATGAGATGTCAGCTGCGCTACAAACAGAGGGACTGATCGACCAGCTTGAACAGTTCGAAATGAACGAGGTGGCAGACGCTGCTTACTGGCACGCCGTCGAGGAGCTGCAGAATTCGCCGGGCCATTACCGCGGTGCGTCGACCTACAGGGTCGTGCAGATCGACAACGGAAAGCTGCTGGGCACCATCAGCCGGTCCATATTCAACTTCGCATCTGCCACGCCGCGAGGCGCGTCATTCGCGTACGACGGGAAGGTTTACTCTGGTCCAGAAGGCGTACATCTCAACCTGGGGCTCTCCAGGAACATTGGCAAAATTTCCGGACTGATCCTGGCCATGTATGGGCAGCAATACCAGTTGGTCGAAACTGAGCGAGTAATCGGTGGCGTCGACTACAGCCCCATCGACGACCCAGACACTTACCGCGCGCTGGTTGATGCTGGCCAAGTCGCAAAGGAAGAGCGCGATCTGCGTACTTTTGAAAAGGTGCGACCACACATTGAATCAGCGGCGTTCTGCACCTGCCCTGTGTGCCTCGACCGATTTGGCGCGCGCGATGACTGCCAGACCTGCGCCGGAAAAGGTTTTGTGACAAAGCCGGCGCCAGCAGGTCTACGCTGAAAGCTCATGCGAGGATCTGGCAATGTGCGGACGACTCTCCCAATACAGCGGCATTCACGACTTCGTGGCAGCGCTCAGCATGCCGAACGCCCTGATCAACTCAACCGGCGAGCAGCCTCTCGGGCGGTACAACGCCGCGCCGACCGCCCAGCTTGCCCTCTTCCACCAGGAAGGCGAGTTTCTCCACGCAGACATGGTGCGTTGGGGGTGGCGCCCGCATTGGGCGAAAGACCGAGCCGCACCGATCAACGCCAGGGTCGAGAAAGTCGCCCACGGTCCATTCTTCCGCGCCATCTGGCCGCACCGGGCAATCATCGCGATCAACAACTGGTTCGAGTGGGTTGACGAGGGTGGCCCGAAGAAGCAGCCATACCTGATCCGGCATCGGGACCAGTCGCCAATCCTCTGCGCCGCGATCGGCCAATATCCGAACGATGAGCATGATCCAGGCGAGCATGACGGCTTTGTCATCATCACCGCCGACAGCGTGGGCGGCATGGTCGACATTCATGACCGGCGGCCGGTAGTTCTCTCGCCAGAGCTTGCCCGCGAATGGCTGGACCCAGCGACACCGAAAGAACGCGCCGAACAGATGGTGTTGCATGAGGGCGAGCCATCCGAGGCTTTCGAATGGTTCAAGGTCGACCGCGCCGTCGGCAATGTCCGCAACCAGGGGCCCGATCTGATCCGCCCCATCAGCGCGTGATTTCTCGCACGTACGCCTGACAGGCCTGGAGTGCAATCAATCCCCGGTCACCTTCATCGGTGATGGCGATAATTCGTTGAGCATGCGCTGGGTCAAGTCGGGCGCGTACGGCTGCATGATCCAGGCCGCCGGGGCCGGTGGTTTTTGGCACGTCACAGCCACCGGCTGAATCCGCGTCGATGAGGACTGACAGCCGCAGATCAGCAGTGGCAAGGCGATCGCGCAGGCGATCTTGGTCACGTTGGGCATCGCTCAATTTCCTGTAATGGGTTTGCTCGTTCGCCGCGAGCCTCTGTTCGAGCGCCAGACGCTTGTCCTGCTCGGCCTGCTGCGCGGTAGCGGCGGCCTGGGTCAGCTGATTCAGGGTTTCGGTGTGCAGCCTGGACTGCTCGGCCAGCTGTTTGCCGAATCGCCAGTCCTGAACCTGCCAAGCCAAGGCAGCGCCGGCGAGCGCCAGCACTACCGCGCTGACAACTCTCCACGGCACGACCATTACGGCACATCCTTGAAGAACACGTGCCCGCCCAGCTTCAAGGTTTGCTTGGCCTTCGCCGCCCAGGCTGGCGGTGCCTTCATGCTGAGCGCGTAGTAGTGCGTGGCCCCGCCAGTAGGATCCGGCACCTTGCCGTCGACCACCTGGTCAGCGGCAATCCGGCACTGCGCCAGTTCGCGGAAAGGGATCTCCCGCGCGCCACTCAGGAATGGATAGTTCGGGTCGTTCTTGTTCCAGCAGCTGAACTGGTAAGGCTTCTGGCAAACGCCGGCGTAGCCCTCCCCCCACCATGAATTGGTCTTGCCGTCGAACACGCGATTGCGAATAGTCCAGGCCACGGCAACCTGCCCCGCCAAGGATTCGCCGCGAGCCTCGCCCCACAGGGTGCGTGCAAGCACGTCGCGGCCTTTTTCGGTTGCAGTCATCACGTTTCTCCATGCATAAAAAAGCCCCGAATAATCGGGGCTTCATTTGATTTTTTCGGCAAACCACGCGGGCGGCTCGGGTCGTTGCTGAATGGGAGGCTGTGCGGAGGCCGGCCAGTCCCGCAGCGACTGACGATAGGCGTACAGCTCGATTCGCTGCTCAGCGCTTATCGGGTAATCCGGCATAGCCAGAAAATCGCTCTCCGCAATACGAGCGCTTCGCCATTCGCGCTCAATGGCCAAGGCCTCTGCGGCGACCGCCTCTTCGTCCTGACGCCATTCGGCACCTGTCCAGATAAAGTGGCGGCCAGGCCATGGGAGCGCAGTAAGGGAAGGAGGAAGATCGCCAAGGACGGTGTAATTCTGTTCGGCGCCGGTTTCAACGCTATACACCACGCCACGGTTGTCTGCGATCTGCCGTACCTCAGCATCAACCCATGCCCAGACCTTGCCGGCCTCCGGCGGATCAAGCACGAAGTCCAGTGCAACAGCATTGCTCGGCGGTTGAATGCCGATGCCGGGAATTATCGGCAGCTCGACCGGTCCGTCGATAACCCCGCTTGGGTCAATCAGATAGATGTAACTCATGAACACCTCAGATCATTTTGATTCGGCCGGGCCACGCGATGTTGCGCGGACGGTTTTCTGTCGCCGTTGGCACTTGGCGGGAGGCGTCGAAGTTGACCGATGCGCTGTCGCCAGGGTCCGCACCGACCGATCCAGCCTTGGGAGGCGTGGAGCCGTATTGCGTGATACCCATGGCGCCAGAGGATCCTGCGGCGGCCGGGCGGTAGAGTGCCGAAACACTGCCGGTAATGTTGCGAATGGCGTCCCCCTGAGAGGATCCCGCGACGCGACTGATGTCCACCCCACGGGTTTCATCCAGGATGCGAATAAACTCTCCTCGGCCTTCAGGCCCGCGGAAAGTGGCTGAGCCGTCACCGCTGGTCCATCCGCCCTCGCGGCCGACTCGGGCCGCCTCAGTGGTCAGCATCCCGGACGCCTGCGCGTGGTCCCAAAGCCATGGCCATTCAGACCGCTGAAGCACCGGACCAGCCAGGCCGCCATATCCACCTGGTGGGAATGTCGTGGTCGTCTCAAAAGACGGACGGCCAAGCGGAGTGGTGTCTGCGCGTGCGATCGGCCACCAGCTGCCTGCGCCATCGCTGCGAAGGTGCCAGAAGTCACCGGCCCCCATCAGAACGAAGAACGCATAACCGGCCGAACTCAGGTGCGTGTGAAACTTGATCTTGTCCGTGCCGTTTGCCTGAATGGTGAGCCTGTTTCCTGAGTTGTCGACTCGGCGCAGCACTACATCGCGCACGCCAAGTGCGGATGTGGCTGCCGGCAATGTAATGGTGGTTGCTGCCACCGAAGCACTGGCCAATACCAGCCCCAGCTCTTCTGGCAGCAGTGCCCGGCTGGAGGAAACCGAGACCACTACCTTTTTCACGTCGACCACGTCTGCCTTGCTGGCCTGCAGCTTGCCGAACGCAGCAAGGATCGTATCAGTGGCCACAACCGCAGTTGCCTGGGTCAGATCCAGGCCGGTGAGCGGGATTGCCCTCACCCCCGCTCCACTCATGTACTTGTTGGTAGCGCCCTCCAATAGACCGTCTGTGCTGGCAAGGTTGAGGGAGGACCGAACGCCGGCCTGCGTGGGCACATCCCCCAGCACTGAAAGCACTCCGCCGAACTGTTGGAGCAGCGCTCGCAACGCGTCGGCTGAATCCTTGACGTAACCCTGCATCGGCGCCAGCGCGTAAACCCCGGCAGCATTTGTTGCGCCTTGATAGTTCGGGGAGATGGAAATCGTCGTATCGCTGCCGATGCCGATAATCTCGTACCATCCAGCATCTGGGCCGCGGAACGCATCACCTACGCGGCAGCCTGCAATGAACTCAGTTCCCGTACCGATAACGGCATTGGAATTTTGGACGACAGAAACCGTCCCGGCTTTGTACCAGGGCATGGCGTGTTCCTATTGGGGTGGTTAGACAGCCTGCTTCGCGAAGACCGCAGGCAGGAAAAAGGCAAATGGGTTGTTGGCTGCAACTGTTACCGCATAGAGCGTGCCGGTGGAAAAATCCCAAGTGCAATAAAGCTGCCTGGGGATTGTTCCTCCCGAAACCATCGTCATCCCGAAGTTGTTGATCAGCATGAATTCGTTCTGCGGGAAGCTGAACGGTACCGAATAATAGTTGCGGTATAGGCCTTGATCAGTCTGATCCGACTTCACGTATGTCCAGTTCTGGAAAGCTCGCGTGAATGTCGCGTTTGGCGTTCCTGAGTCGAAAAGCATCTTCCCGGCCCCATCCCAAAGCCGCATGCCGTACTGCGCGACCGCTTGTGCGGCAAACGCTGCAACGAAATATCGGCCGTTCGGCTGAGCCGTGGCGTTACTGTATGTCCTAACATAGAAGCCGACCCAGTTACCGGCTGACCCTATCAGCCTCACGTTGCTAAGGCCTGCAATTAGAGCGCTGTTGTCCGGTCGGACAAATACCAAGGGCGGCTCTTGAGATGTAACTGGCCTTCCGAAGTAAGTTGTTGACCCCATGCCGCCTTCTTCGGTCGGGGCATATCTTCCGCTGGAGATCACCATCAACCGGGCAAACTCCGAGTCGATAGTGACCACGTTGCTGTTGTTTGTGAATTGAAGCCCGTATCCCGCCATCAGTTGAACCTCATCACGATCAGTCGCATCGTCCCTGACGCGATCGTGCTGGCGTACCCCCGCGTGTGGTTGTAGACCCGGGCGACGTTGTCGACGAGCTCGGTTTCGAACTGCTGTTGCTGATCGGTGTAAGGGCCGATTGGAACAACTATGGCCACGCCGTTCCCAGGTCCAACGCCAGGCACGGAAAAGTCCTGGTTGGTCTTCGCGGCATTACTGAAAGTGACCAGCGTCGACAGCACCACCCGAATGGTGAATGAGTTCTCATCGACCTGAAGGGCGCCGTCGGCACCCCAGATCCGCATTCCATGTGCCATTGATCACCCCAGATAGCCGAGCCGAACGCGTAACACATTGTTTGCGTCGTAGACCGAGACGTTCAGCGAGTTGATCACCAGCCGGCCTTGGCCGGGCACGATGCCGTTGATCTCAAGCGTTCCGTCTTTATTGAGAATCCAGCCTTGTTGGCCGGCGATGTAGTTGGTCGAGCTAATGTAACTGCCAATCTTGGCGTTGGTAATCGTGCCGTCAGCGATGAACGCCGAGTTCATGAACACCTGGCCACCCTGCACCGCAAACGGAACAGAGATGGCGCCGCCGGCAATGGTGTTGACGATCGCGAAACGGTCAGCAGCGACCAGGAACTGGCTTTGCAGCCCTGCGCCAGTGTTTTCGATGCCTAGGCCAATCCCGGCAGCGACGTACTGACCGTTTGCCGTGATCTGCATCTTCACCGACCACATGGTGCTCAGCTTTCCGCTGGTGTCCGCGTAGGCAGTTGATGTCTCCTGAATGGCGGCGGTGTTTTCGCCCACCTTCACGTTGACCTGCGTGATCGCTTCCGCCGTTGCGGCCTTATCGGTCACAACGACCTGGCGCAGATCAGTGACTGCCGCAGAGTTCTCACCGACTTCCGCCGTGACCTGTTTCAGTGTTTGCGCCGTTGCGAGGTTTTCCGAAGAACGGACCCGATCCTCGTTCGCGATGGCCGCCGTACTGCCCCATTCCTTGAGCGCTCCGTCCAGGTCACCCTGGCCATCGTCATCACGCCAAGCCGCGCGCAAGGCCTGAAACGCAGTAGCCTGCGCGGTGACCACGCCGTCGACTTCGGTAATGTCGGCAGTATTGGTCGCCACCTGCTGGGCAAGGCCATTGGCCGTTTGTACCGTCTGGCCAACGTCGAGCCAGTAGGCAGGATTCGGCGGTGGCGTATCCACCGGTACCGGGCCAGTGGCCTGATAGATCCGTTTGCCCACCACGACCAGGTCGTTTTCCTCGTAGGTGGCCTCTGGGTCGTAACCCTTCAGTCCATCAAGCGCGTCAATCTGCGCCTGCAAACCCGGGATCTTGTCGATCTCGTCGAGGATGTCCTTGCCCAGCTCCGTGCGGCCGATCTCGCCGGCGATCATTTCCAGAATCGCCGCAGCATCGGAACTCGACTGCCCCTGCACGCCGATGCCGATCGGATACCAGGGCCCGATGTTGCCGATCTTGTCGACGATGCGGCCCCAGAAGTAGAACGTCACACCGGCGCGCAGGCCGAGCATCGAAAAGTCACTCTGCGGGTAGGCCAGATCCGTCAGCTTGGTGGCTGCCTCCAAAACCGTTGTCGGTCCATACCAGATCTCCGTCCGTTGGCTGTCCTCGGCACCCGGCGGAAAACCCCATTTCAGGTAGATGCCGAACAGCAGCGGCGTGGCCGTCAGATAACTCAGCGCCGGCGGCAGACCCTGCTTACCGCTGAGATTGGTCAGGATCGAGTTACGCCAAATCGACGTGATATCGAACGCACTCACCGCGCGAACGCGGGCCACATAGGCGCCGGCGTAAATGCCGACCACGTCCACGTTAGTCATGCCCGTGCGCTGGAGCTTGATCCAGTTGCCGCTGTCCTTGCGCCACTCCACGTCATAGCCGACCGCGCCATCCACGGCGGGCCAACTGATGGTCATGGTGGCAACGGCCAGGCCCTGCACCACCGATGAAGTCGACGACAGAGACACGCTCGCCGGCGCCGGTACGACGGTAATCGGGATCACGCTGATGGGCCGTTCTTCCAGCCTCGCGCCGGTGTCAATGTGCGCGAACTTGCTCGGGTTGAACTGCAGCGCGCTGATCTCGAAATCGCCCTCGGTGGTGCGCTTGGTGCGCAGCACGCGGTAAAGCGGGATTGCCAGATCATCCGCGTCGAGCGCCCATTGCAGTTGTGCCACCGGCGGCTCGCTGTAGTTGGTCGTGACCGTCACCGCTCGTCCGTTGACGCTCTGCACCGTGCGGCCTTCAGCACGCCCGCCGGGCAGGTTGATGATCAGCCGGTCACCGGCCTTGGCCTGGGTATCCCGATCGAGCGTGATGACGCGCCCCGCCACTGCCGAGATCCGCCCGCCAACTTCACGACCCGCCAGCAACGAGTCCGCCACTGGGATGATGTGGCCGGGCAGCGGGATCACGCCTTCCATACCGGTCTTGAACGACACGGTGCGGTCCTGGTTGTTGCTGAGGATCGCCCACTTTCCTCGGCGCTGCGCCTCGGATGCGCGGGTACAGCCAATCGCGCTGAGCTCGGTTGGCCGGTCGCCGTAGCGGCGTTGCAGTTCCAGATCGGCGAATGGGATGACGTCGGTGTCGTAGTTGTTGGCCGGGTTGTCGTAGCTGACCAGGGCCCGGGTGTATCGGGTTTTCGCCGAGGCACTGCCGTACGAGAATTTCCCGTCAATGACGTTGGCCCGGGTGAAGACATAGTCGAAGTCCTGCGCGCGCGGCATGTCGGCCTGCATCACCAACTGGCCCTGCGCCCAATAGGTCATGCCCCGGTAAATCGCCGAGATGTCGCGCAGCAGCGACCAAGCATCGGCCTTGCCCTGCAGGTTCATATCGCAAAGAAAGCGTGGTTCCTGACCGCCCAGCCCGTTCGGCACCAACTGATCGGCGTACTGGGCGATCCGGTACAACTCCCACTTGTCGACCATCCACGGTTTGATGCGCTTGCCCAGGCCGAAACGATCTTCGGTGCACGTTCCGTAAGTGATCCATGCAGGGTTGTTGGTCCATGCCGATTTCATCGAACCATCCCACGTGCCGGTATAGGTGCGCAGGATCGGGTCGTAGTTGCTCGGCACCATCCAGCGCCGGGCCTTGCACTTCACGGTCACGGCCGGGATGTTGGTGAACTGCTCGGCGTCGAATTCGATGTAGAGCAGCGCGGTGTTCGGGTAGCGCAGCTTTGCGTCGATCACCTCGGTATAACCGGCCACCAGCATGGTGTCGGCGATTTTGTTGCTGTTCTGGTTCGGCGTCAGGCGGCGCACGCGGATCTGCCAGCCCGTGGTGGCGTCCGGTAGATCGATGCGGCGCGAGCGCTCGTAGCGCGTGGTGGTCTTGCCGTCGACCGCGTCCGTCAACACCTGCTGATAGGCGCCGCCATCGGTGGCCACGTCGATGGCATATTCGATCCGGTAACCGCCGATGTTGCCCTGATCGTCAGACTGCTGAAGCGCGGGCCAGGCCAGACGCATACGCACGGCCGACAACTGGGTGTTGGTGATCGAGCGGACCCACGGCGCATCGCTGCGCAGCTCGATGTTCAGCGACGTCTCGTTCTCAACGGACGGGATGCCCGGAATGTACGTCTGATCCACGGAGCCCGGGCGCCAGTCCCACTTCACGCCCGGAAAGTTGTAGTTGCCGCTGGCATCGCGGATCGGCGTGTTGTCCAGATAGATGTCGTACTCGGTCGGGACGGCGTCGAACTCACCCTCGCCCACGGCAATCAGCAACTTGGCCAGGTTGGTCGAGCGCAGGCTGTCGCTGGCTTCGACCGGCGACTTCGGCTTGCTGCTGCCGCCCTTCTCGCCGTAGATCTCGATCTGTTCCACTGCGCCCATGCTTTCCTCCAGGCATAAAAAAACCGCCTCGCGGGCGGTTGGTGTCTTGCTGTCCTGCTTACACTTTGTCTTCAGCCAGGATCGAGGCCGAGATGATCATTCCGCCCCACCGGCGTTCGCCGATGCAGATCGGGACCGGGTTGCCGCTGGCCGTGGTGTTCTTGGCGCTGCCGAAGGCGTAGGACGGGGCGTTTTCGGGGGAAGCGCTTTGCTTTAGGCCTGAGGCTTGCGGGCTGAGCATCTGGATTACGCCGCCGGCGACAAGGCCGATACCCGCGCCAATCAGTGGCGCACCAAATGGCGTGGTCGAAAGAAACGTACCGGCAACGATCAGAACCGCGCCGACAATGGTCTGAATCAATCCGGCCTTCTTGCTTCCGTGGATGACCGGCACGATTCGAATATCAGTTGCGCCACCCAAGCCGAACTCCGCCTCACCAACGTTCTTTCGGTTGCGGAAAACGGCGAAGCGCATGCCAAGTCGATCGAGGCGTTGAATCTCCTCCTTGAATCCCTCAAGTGTCGCTTTCAATGCTCGGAACGCCTCCCAGGTCTGGCCAGAATCCAGCACTCGACGATGAACCCTGCCAAACTTGGCCGCAAGAGACCCTGACAGCCTGATCGTGGTCATCGGCTGATAGTGAGCGATGCTCGATTGCATGACTTTCTCCAGACATAAAAAAACCGCCCGAAGGCGGCTGAATGCGAACTAACTTACTGATAATCGACGTACGGGCCAAGAAAGAAGCCGCTCATATCTCCGCTGATTCGGTAGAGGCTTTCTTTGCCGCTTTGCACATTGGCGGAAATCGTACGAATGGCTGCCCCGCCACACAGCCCAGAGCCCGCAAGACCCGCTCCGATGCTTGGATTTCCCGGCGGTAGGTAAAAGGAGGCGCGCTGACCAGTGCCGATTTTCGCAGCCTTCCGGCCGTCGACATACACGACGATGTCACAACCAGATCCCACCATTCCCGAGTCCCGCACGACCGTCACCTTGCCGCTTTCGCCGGCTGGTTTGGTTTGAAACGCGTACAGTTCATCACGCGGCACCGGATCGGCCTGGCTAACCGGAATAGCTGACGATGCACACCCAGCCAACAGCGCTACCGCCAGCGCTCCTACGATCAATTTCATGCAGGTCACTCCTGTGGGAAAGGCTGCACGATATCACCCTGAGAGCTGTGTGGGCATCCAGCGTGGACGAAAGCCCAGTAACCTGGTTGGATCCCGCCGTAGTAGCGTTGTGCCTCCCTCGGTACAAGAGCGTAAACATGACAATCCATGTGATCCACTTCACCGGCAATATCCACCAAGGCGCAGCGTTACAGCTACAGGACGTGTCACTGCAAGCCTTGGCTCAAGGAGCTACCGAGATTCGCTACCACGTCACAACGGATGGCGGGAGCACAATGCTCGGTTTTTGGCTGTTCAATTTCATTCGTTCTTTACCCGTGCCCGTGACGATTCACAACACCGGAAACATTGAATCTATGGGGATAATTCTGTTTTTGGCTGCCGACCGCCGTATCGCCGCCCCGCATAGTCGCTTCTTGCTGCACCCACTGAATTGGGGTTTCCCTAATGGATCGAGACTTGACCATGCGCGATTGAACGAGCACTCCCTTAGTCTCGACAATGATTTTGACCGCTACGTCAGCATCTTCGACGAGAGGACTGCGGGAGCGGCGCAAAAAACAGACATACGCGCTTGCTTGAAAAACACAGCGCGCGTTCTAACAGCTGAGGATGCGGTGAGCGCCAATCTTGCAACCGAGATAGGTGATGTTGTGCTTTCTGCCGACTCCATCAGGTGGTGGATCACCGTCTGATGCTTTTTGACGTATGAGGATTCCCCAGTCCTTTGCCTGCAAGCCCAAGGACTGGGATTGCGCCAATCTCGGCGCGTTTATGACCTGGAGGTCAATGTGGAAACGCAACAATATCGTGAGATCCAAAAGGTTGTGAACTCTCATGCCGCTGATATTCAAGCTCTCACGGCCATGGTTTATGGCTTACTCGCACAAGTCCACTCCTCTCAGGGCGAGGAAGGCATAGCGGCGGCCGAAGCGCGTGCGATGACGATATCGAAATCACTGGGATCGGCTTTCGGTGTCCGACCAAACGCCAACCTGATATCTCAGCTCTTCAAGTCGGCGCGCCAGCCTAGCTGAGTGGAGCGAGTCCTAGCTCTTTTTCCAAACGAACAAGCCGACGCTCCAGCAGGTCGGCTTTCTTTTGCGACTTTTCTGCAAAGTCGGACGGCAGTGAAACCCCGACAGCCGTAACGATTGCTTGAGACTTCAGTACCGCATCGCTGATAAACACGCTTCCATCTTCAGTTCGCGCAAATGGCTGATTCATGTTGCTCTCCGGCGCGTTTACGCGCATTTGGTTGGTTGTGCATTTTTGTGCCTGAGAATCAGGCGAGTTCGATCGAGCCATGGCCCGCCAAAGACAATGACCTCTGACGGCCTGCCGTACAGGTGGTGCAACAGGAACGGACCGGGACCGAACGTCGCGGCATCCTCACCCGGCAACGCCGGATCGGCGCCGAGGAAGATCCCAGCATGGTTCGGGTAAACCGTTCGCCCGACCTCCATCACGATCATGTCGCCGCGCTGCGGCTGGTCGACCCGGTAGAAGCCGGCGGCTTCGTAGTTCGCTTCGTAAAGGCTGGCGTTGTCCTTGCTCTCCCACCAGCCGTCGGCGCGCTTGAAGGCTTCGAATTCCAGACCCCACTCGCGTTTATACCAGTCCGCGCAGACCTGCCAGCAGTCCCAGGCGCCGTGGACGAAAGGCCGCTTCAGCAGCGGCACCTCACCCGAAGGCATGACGGTGCGCAGGTCGCCCTCGGGCCAGCTCAGGATATGCCACGGCATGGCCGTCGCCTCGCACATGGCCAGGTCGCGCGGTGAAGGCCTGCTTGTGGCGTCCGGATGCGAGTGCACCACTCCGATCACTTCGCCGATGTCTTCGGCCGCTGCGTACTCCTCGGGATCGATCCGGAATTCCTCGTTTGGCTCGGTAGAGACGTTGCGGCACGGGTAGTACTGCTGCTTGCGGCCCACGGCGATCAACAGACCGCAGCACTCTTTCGGGTACTCGGCCGCCGCGTGCACCTGGATCGCGTTCAAGATGTGTTTGCGCATGTCAGCTCCGTGCGATCAGCGAAACGGCCGGGAAGCCACCGAAAGGCAGTGGGTTGCCCTCGCCGAAGCGTGGGATGCATCCCTTGCCCAACGTGGCGTCGCACTCGTCCAGTTCAGGGTTGTCAGTGACGACGCCGTCCTTGGTCACGTAAGGCCCGGTGTATCCGCAGTTCGGCCCACGGTAGCCGCCGGTGAGGCACCAGTGACACAGCGTCGTAGCCTGCCGGCCGATTGACTCGTTACCGACGTCGCCCGGGCTAGCAAGCTCCCAACTGACCGTTTCCCCGTCCTCGTTCGTTTTCTGGTCGATGTACCAGACCTCGATCGTCTCCTGGGTCGGATCTGCCGTTGGGTTACCGGCCGGGAAGTTCGCCGCGTCGAGGTACGTGCCCAGCGTGTGGCGCATCGTCAGCTTGAACTCGAGCAGATCCTCGAACGCCAGACAGAGCGCAGTGATGCGCCCGTTGACGTTGCCGACCGACAGTGTTGGCCGAACCGCCGTGCCGTCGCCGTTCGCCTCGATGCCTTCGATCTGCATCGGCCAGGCGCTGTACTCGTTGCCCTGCCAGTAAATCGCTTTCGCCGGCAGCTGGTCGGCGTCGTCGCCGGCGGCGATCAACTCGGCAGCCGTATGCGGTATCGCGTGCCCGTGGAAGCGCAGAACATCCGCGCCGTAGTCCGTGCCGTCCAATTCAAAAAGCAGCACTTCGCTGCCAGGCTCAAGCACCTGGATGTCACTGATCAGCGGCATGACTGCCCCTTATGGTTGGAATGCCCGCTCAAACGTAGCGGTGAGTTTGAAGACGCCGCCGCCCATTGGTGTGGGAGCGGGATTTTTGCAGGTGAACAGGCCGAGCTCCCCGAGCGGTGTTGTCCAGAGAAACGCTTTCGCACCGGCGTGCCGGTCGAGGAAAGCCATGATCTCCAGAACTTTGGCCTGTGGGCCGCTGTAGGTGATCGGATAGGCGTCTTCCTTGTTGTTCGGCCCGTCGCCGACTTCCTGCTTGTAGCCGCCACCAAACTGCGAGGTGCGCACTCGATACACGATCTCAGGCGAATCACCGTGTTGAGTCGGCCAGGTAAATTTCTCGATGGCCATCAGCCCCTCCCATTTGTAAGGCGCCAAATCGAGCCGCCCGGCTGCAGCGCACGGGCAATTGCGGTCTCAGCTTCGGCTTTCGCCGCCTGCTGAATGCCCTTGCCCAACTGCGTGGTGTCTTCCGTGCTGGCCGCACCGCCACTGCCCTGGGTTTGCACAGATACAGCGACAGGGAAGTTGTAAACGTTGCCTCCACCACTCCCGCCGCCGCTGATTGCGCGCACGCCCAGCTGACCGCCAGCGGTGCGAGTCAGAGGCATGATCGCCTCCGGCCCCGCCTCGCCCATGACGCCCGTCTGCCCGCCCGCCATGCCAAAGGCCGTGGGCTTGCTGACTACGCCATTGGTGAATGCGCCACCATTGGAGAACATTTGTACTCCACCCGACCACGCGCCGCCTTTGGCCTGGATGCTGCCCGGCGTGAAACCAGACAAATCACCGCTATATCCCGCAGCTGTAGAACCCGCCGAGGCTGCCGCGCCGCCGCCACCGAAGTAGCTCGCACCCGCACCGACCAGGCTGCTCAGCAAAGCCGAACTGGCCTGCCGGGTAGCGATCCGCGCCATGTCCGCCAAGATCGACTTGGTGAAGTCCGAAAACGAACCCTTGCCGGTGATTGCGAAATTGACGACCGCGTCTTCCATTGAGCTGAAAGCGTTGGTGAACAGATCGCGGGTCTGGCCGGCGATGTTGCGGGCACTCTCCAGGTAGTTGCTGAACGCCGAGGTTGCGCCGTTGCGCCAATCGCTCTGCGCGGCCGACATCTGCTCGTAGTTGCTGAGCACTGTTTCGCTCAGGTCCTTCTCGCTTCTGTTGATCGCGTCCAGCTTGGCCTGGTACTCCTCGGCGCTCATGTTGCGCGCCTTGTCGGCCCGGTCCCGCGCCAGATCCAGACGCTGCTGGTTGGCTCGATCAGCAATGCCGTTCAGTTCACCATTGATGGCGTTCTCACGCTCACCACGTCCGACACCGTCCGCCGCACGGCCGCCAGCGCGACGCAGGGCGACGTTCTGCTGGTCGAGGGCATCGGTGTAGACCTTGATCGCCTGCGCCTGCTTGGCGAGCCGGCCCTGCTCGTTCGTCGCGATGACTTCGAGCTCACTGTCGGCTTCCTTCTGAGCCTTGACCATGCTGGCCCTGGCATCGGCGATCTTCTGGTCGAGCTGAATGCGTTGCGCGGCCGAGGTGCTGGCCTTGCCTTTCGCTGCCTCCAGCGAGCTGATCTCGGCCTGATACGCGGCGGTTACTTCGTCACGCTCATTGCCGATCAGCGCCTGGCGCTTGAGTAGGTAATCTTCCTGCGTGACAAGCCCGGCCTTCTGCGCGGCCTCCAGTTCCTTCTGGGCGTTCTTGTATTCGCCAAGGATCAGCGACAGCTGGTTTTTCGAGTCGTTGAACTCGGTCAGATTGACCGCTGAGGTCGCTGCCTTCGGATCCTTGTTCTTTTCCTTGATGTTCTGGATCGTCTTCGTGACGACCGCTTCCTGCACCAGTGGATCATTCGGATTCGCCTTGCGCAGGGCCTCGACGTCCCGCTTGTACTCCTTGATCAGCTTGTTGCGCTTTTCCTCGTTGGTGAGGTTGGAATCGCTGATCGCCTTGAGTCGAAGGCTCGCGTCGATGCCGTCGCGCTCGGTTTTCGCCCGATCCGCATCAGCCTTTGCGCTGGCGGCAATCTCGTCCTTGCGCTTCTGCAGCAAAACAATCTGCTGCTCCAGGAACTTCGTCGACTGGCTGTTTGCACCGAGCTCGTCACCGAAAAACGACGACAGGAACCCGCCGGACTTTCGTCCGTCGAGGATCTTCTGATAGTTGGCGATCTGCGAATCAAGAGATTGCGTGCGGCCGATGTCGAGACTTGCATCGAGCGCTCCTGATGCCGCCGCCTTGATCTTCTGCCACGCCCCCTCAATCAGGCCGAGATTGGCAGTGACTTCGCCGGTTCGACTTTTAATCGTGTCGGCATATGTGTCAGTGAGCAGTTTGGCGGCACCAATGGTGTCGCCCTGCTCTTTCAGCGCCACGATCTGCGAGTAGACCGAGGCAGTGAGGAAGTTGTACTGGTCGTTGAGCTCCTTGGCTGCGGCGACCGGGTCCTTGGCGATCTTCGCGAACTCGGCAATCGTGTCGTCAATGGCCTTGCCCGTGGCCTTTTCCATCTGCAGAGCGGCTTCGGTGATCTCTTCGAAGCTGCCGCTGGCGATCTTGCCGTTGCCTGCCAGCTTGGCCAGTACCTCAGCAGCGGCACCGGTAGTGCCGACCGTTGCGCTCACCTGCTGCGCCATCGACGCCAGCTGAGTAGCGCTTGTGCCGGCGGCGTTTCCGGTGAAGATGATTGCCTTGTTGTACTCGTCAGCCTCCTGGCTGCCCTTGTAATAAGCCAGAGTCAGCGCACCGACTGCCGCCGCAGCGACAGTGAACGGGTTAACCAGGCCGAGCACGTAGCCGCCCAGCGCCTTCGCTGCCGGGCCGATACCGCCGAACATATCTTTGAGTTGGCCACCCTGCTGGAGCAAAACGGTCAGCGGGGCCTGGCCACCTTGCAGCGACACGACGATATCGGTGAATTGTGCAGGCACGCCGCGCAGCGCAGCGGCTGTCTGTTTGGCGGTGTTGCCGGTGCGGGTCAGGCTGTCGTCAAAGCGGGTCAAATTTGCCCGAGACTGGTCGATCTTGGATTGGTACTCGCTGAAGGTCGACGCATCGAGCGCGCCGAGTTTCTTCTGCTTCGCCAGCTTGTTCTCGAGCTCGTCCAGCCGGCCAAGGGCCTTTACCGTGGGATCGATTTCGCCGAGCAGATCGCTCAGTTCGTCCCTTTGCTTCTTGATCGATGCCGAGGCCTTGTCGGCGCCCTTGGAGACGCCCTCCGCCGCCTTCTCGGCCCGTGCACCTGCGGCCGTAAGCTTGTCGAGGTCGGAGCTCGCCTGCGCAGCATCGGTCGAATCGACCTTGATGCCGAGTTCAGCAATAGAAGTCATGCGGGCTCCGTTATTTCGATTCGCTCATCACGAGCATGGCTTCTGCTTCCATGACACGTATGTCGTGGAAGACTTCAGGGATTTCGCGCCGCTTCATGCCCAGCATCGACGCCACCGGCGGCAAGGCGTTGTAGTCCAAGCCTGTAGCGCCACCCATGCCGACGCGCCACTGCGTAGACATGGCCTCGAACAGCAGGAAGGCCGGCCAGTTGTCTGGCCAGACCTCGTACTCAACGTCGGGAATGTCCGCCTTGGTCAAACCAAAGGCCGCCAGATCTGCGTCTGATGGCCCTTGCTCATACAGGACGCGGGCGGCGCCGGTCAGTTTCCCAGGCGGGCCGGTTGGTAGGCGCCCTGGTATGCGGAGAGCACAGCCTGAGGCGCGCCAATGCAGGTCGTGACCAACGCCGTCAGCGACTCGTCCGAGAGCTTCTCGTCGAAACCCCAGCTCGCGATGATGTCCTTGAGCTGGCCGACCTGCAGTGCGATCTCGGCGCCGGTCGCTTCCTGCCAGTTCAACTCGTCTTCCTGCACCTTCTTGGCATGCTCGTCACGCGCCGCGTTCCACTTGTCGAAGTGCGCGGCCAGGGCCAGTCGGTCCATGTACTTGAACTCGAACTCAACGTTGACCGGATCGGCGCCCACCCGTGGGATTGCGACCTTCGCCGTGAAGGTCGGATTCTGCGAGATCTTGATCTTGGCCATGGGTTACACCGTCGCTGCGTAACGGGTTGGGCGACCGGCGAGCGACAGAGTGATGACTCGGGTCATCAAGTTGTTGCGGCCGAGCGTAGGAGTCGAGGTGATCGAGACGTAGCAGTTGTAGACGATGCTGCTGCCGCCCGGCAGGTTCAGCCGGAGCACGCGAGTCTGCTTGTCTTCGTCTGCTGCCTCGACAACAGCCACGTAAGGAAGATCCGGGTCATCAGCCACCGTAACAGCCATGCTGATCGGGTTTTTCGTGGTCGGGATTTGGCGATCATCATCGTCAGCCAAGAACCCGAACGTCAGGAACTGCTGGTCGCCCCCGTTGGACGTCAGATCAGTGATTTGCGGAATCTCGATAAAGCCGGTCACCTCACGCACCGAGCCAATACCGGAACCAGCCGGGTACGGTTGCACGTTGGTGGTGTTGATGCTCTCCAGCGCAAAGCTGCCAGTCAGGCTATCAGCCACACGCGCTGCACGGTCGTTGAGTCGCGTCCAGCCGGAAGCGATCGCGATGATATCGCCATCGGCCAGGCCATGCGCTGCGGCAGTAGCAACGGCGGGATTGGCATTGCTCAGCGCCGTAACCGGAATTGGGGTGCCGTAAGTCGAAGCAATTTCAAGCGTGGCGCCGTTGGGGAGTCGAAAGCCCATGTTTGTTTCCTCTGTGCAGAAATGACAAAACCCGCTCAATGGCGGGTTCTGGGTTTGCCCAACGGGCGGATTAGTTGGTGTCGGATCGGTATTGGAACGAGGCCGATACCGTGAAGGTGTTGCCGTCTGGTATCCCCGGCCCGGGCGCAACCGGCGTCATCACCAGTGCGACAAGTCCGGCGCGGGCAATACGCAAATTCAGCGGGAACAGCGCGGCCAGCTCGTCAACGATGCCGCTCGCCTCGGTGCGATACTTGCCGGAGGCCGTCACGATGTTGACCTGGAACACACCAGCGTAGACGCGGTGATCGCCGCTCAGCGTATTGCTGGCTGTGACCGCTGGCAGCGTGAAAGCGCGCAGGTACGCCTCGCCCGTCGCCGGCGTGTAGGTTTCGTTCTCGACCACGACCTTGATCGGCTTGGCGCGAGCCTTGGCCCAAGTCAGCAGGCGCGACTCGAAGGCCGCAGCAATGATGTTGTGGCTCATACCTGGTTGTTCCTGATGGCTTCTTCGACAATCTGCTGGAAGCGGGCGAGCGTTATTTGCACCATGCCGGCTGGTGCCTGCGCAGAATGCCCATACTCAAGCGGGACGCCGTACACTAGGTTGTTGACGATATAGGCAATTTGCCCCGCTTCAAGACTGCTGACCTGGGCTACCAATGCGGCAATCGTCTCATGCCCTGCCTTGTCGACTGTGTCGAGGCTCTGATTGGATGGGGAGCCTATGGTGAATTGCCAGTTACCTTTAAACCGACCGGTATCCACTGGTGACAGCCGGATAACCGAAGTGCCGATCTCGATCACCACCTCGCGGAACACATCGTCGATAACCTCCCTGGTCTTCTCAGCGAATGCCGCCAGGGTCTCGGCAAAGCTGCCTTGCTGGCCGCCGTAGCGGCTGGTCATATGATTCGCCATTACTTGCGCACCTGCAGCTCGAAACCGACCGTGAGGCCTGCGAAGTTCCATGGAGCGACGGCTATCACCGTGTAGACCGTGCCATCGAATGTGATTTTGTCGTTGCTCTGCGGTGTGGGCATGTCTTCGCCGGTCAATTGAACCGGCGAAACCAGCAGCTTCACGTCGCCGCGCACGATCAGCGTTCCGTCGATGTACTTGCTGTCGTACTCCTCGCGGAAACCGGAGCCATTCACCACCAGTTCGCTAGGAACCGGCGGCGCGTCTGGGTCGTATTCACCGATGATCTCGCGGCGCAAGACCAGTTCGAGCCCTTTCCCGCCCTTGCTGCGCGGCGCGAGCATGCGAGTTGCAGTAGCCTTGGCCCGGTCATAAATGTCTGCCATCACTTCCGCCTTATCTTGTAGATCGCCGAGCAGCGACAGCCGGCGCGCTCACTCCAGCCAGCACCCAGCGCAGAATCACCGGGGTAACGAAGCAGCGCGCCGTTCGGGCTTTGAAATGGCTGATCCTTCTGCACTTCCTGCCCGCCCATGACCGAATGCGTGTGCCGGACCTTCTTGTCGGCCCGATCGCGCCAGGTCTTTGTCACCGAATCGCGGTCAAGCCCTTGAGCAATGAGCTGCTCATACACCTGGTCACGGCCAGCGCCGAATGATTCCAGCGCCTCAGACTTGGACAGCATCTCAGCGTAGGTCTTCATCAGCCGGTCAGCGTAACGTCCAGCGATCTTGTCGACGTCAGCCTGAGCAACAGGCTTGCCCGCATTGATAGCGCGATTAACGATGCCGTCGAATCGGCGATCCCGGCGCTTGCGCTGCAAATAGTTGCGCATCTGGTCAGGGTTTCCGCTCAGCAGCTGCTGGCGGGCGTTGAGGACGTACTGCGCGTAATTGCCGGGTAGGCCAATCACGCCGCCTGAGCGGGATCCTGTTTGCGCGCTAACTCGTCCAAGTAAATCGAGCGCCGCCTGGCGTGGGCTTCGGGTCATTGGCGTGGCGCCGACTTCGACTTGCACCGAAGGCGTGACAATGCGACCGCGCGAGCCGATAACCGCCCGGATCGCCTCACGCACGTTCAAATCCGCGTCGCGTCGAATCTCGGCGGCTTTTTCCACCAGCCACCGCTCTGGCTCAGGCTTGCGGACGTCGAATTCAAATCGCCCCAGATTCTTGGGGATTGCGATCGCCTTGATCTCGAACTTGGCACCTGCGAGGTACACGTTCCGGGCTAGCTCGAGGAAAGCCGCCAGCGCTCCCAGGCTCAGCAGCGCTGCCAGCCCGTTTTCGTCCTCTTCAGCTATCAGCCGCTCGACCTCAGCAACCGTGGCTGCATCTACCACCAGCTTGACCTGTGCCAGATAGGCCCGCTGCATCGCGGGTTCCATTCCTTCGATGGCCTGGATGATCTGCGCCGGGGTCATACCACGAACACCGCAGGCAGCGTGTAGCGAGCCACCAGAACCGGGGCAATCATCTCGTCGATGATGCTGATCACCGGCCTGACCGACGCCGCGCCATCTGCCCCTGCCGCAACCGAGAACTCTTCCTCGATCGGGCCTACCTTCTGGCGTTTGACTGTGGACGCGGCCACGAAGTCAGGACTCAGGCTGCCAGGTTCTACCAGTTCACGCAGAGCGGCTTCGTACGTTGCCTGTTCAACCTCAACCGGAACCTGATCTGATGGGATTGCATGCCCCTCGTAATCCTCGGCACCTGTGCGCGGCCATTCCCTGGTTTGCCCTCTGCCCTCGGTCTTCACGCCGGGGAACAATGACTGCCACACACCGGAAGCCAGCAGCTTCCGATAGCGGCCGTCGATGTAGACCGATGCCCGGATCAGCGCGGCCTGCTTCGCCACGTCATCGCCGGTCCACGCGGCATTCGCGCGCGCAGCGTGATAGGCGTCGGCGGCTGCGACGGTTCCGTAAAAGTCTGGCATCGGGATATCTCGAATAGGTGGAGCGTCATGCGCTCCGGTTTTGCGTGGTGTTACGCCTTGGCAGCGGCCAGTGCGGCCTGCAGGGCTTCCAGATTTGCTTCTTTGTCGAACTGGACGTTCAGGGTGGTCAGCTCGTCGATGACTTCCTGCTTCTTGGCCTGCTCAGCGGCAGCCTCAGCGTCTTCCAGTTTCTTGCGCAGGGTTTCGACTTTGCTGTTGCCAGCAGCATCGATGCCCAGCGCCTTAAGTTTGGCGAGCAGTTCGGACTTCTCGTCGCCGGCCGGAGCCTCGACAGCCTCAAAACTGAGGACGTCGATTTTCTTGGCCTGCTCGAGCTCGCCCTCGGTCAGGGTCAGCTCCCGACTTGCACCGATGCCGATCAGCTTGATTGCACCCATGGACCAGAGCCCGCGCGGGCAGGTGCCGCCGTTGGTGACTTTCACTTTCATGACAACCCCCTTATGCAGGCTCGGACACGCCGTCCATGTACGCCATGGCGCCTGGCAGGCGAACTTCAACACCGCCGGTACGCGCGATGATGCCGGTCTCGAAGCCCATGATGGTCTTCTGGTGAACCGGCAGCACCATGCGAGGCATTGGCAGATGGAAGCGGATCACGTCCAGGGCGCGACGGTACGCGGCGATACGACCACCGCCACCAGCGCCCGCGGTCGAAAGCGAGTCGGCCGTCAGGATGGTCAGCGGGCGACCGGTGCGTGCGGTGTACACGTTGGAAGTGCGGAAGCGCTCCAGGATGGTCGGGCTGTTCGCTTCGGTACCGACGAAGGTGGTCGAGATGTAGTCCATCACTTCGAGAGGCAAGGCCAGAGTATCGGCCAACTCGACGTTGTTCGACGCCTGCGGCACCAACTTCAGCAGGGTGTTGAGGTCGTTCAGGATCTGCTGCGGCGTTTTGTCAACGAAGAGCGTGGAACTGCCGGTGCCGGTGGCCGCAGCGGTGATGGTCTGCACGTTGGACTGGTTTACAAAGCCACGCCAGTTTTTCTCGGTGCTACCGGTGGTCGCGATGTCGTAGAGCAGGCGCTCGGTGGAGCGACTTGCCGACATGGCTTTCAGGTCGTTCAGGTTGCGGCCATACAGCGCGGCCTGATTGACCTCTTCCAGATTCCACTCCCAGCCGGAGCCGATCATGGCGTAGTCGTGCGAGCCTTCGCCCCACGAAACGTTGTTGAACGGCATGTCATTGGCGGCGCCGGACAGGAACTTGGCCTCGCCGGCGAGTTGCATGCTGTAGAACTGGGTGCCGATTGCCCACTGGTTGCCCTCGGTAACTACCGGCATCAGGTCGCGGTAGGAGTACTCGGGATAGCGAGCCTCGTAGATCGCGGTTTCGATGTTGCGACCCTGGGCTACAACGAATGGCAACGCTGCTTGAGCGTCTGCGAATGCTTGTCGCATGTTATGCGCTCCGGTTTTTGATGGAGATTTCGACGATGTCGTCGGCGGCGGCACCAGTGGTGTCGAAGAAGACGTTCGCGAATGGGCCAACAATGCCGGTGCCGGCTGCGTTGGTGTATTTGTTGGTGGCGGTGATGTAGTAAACGGGGTCGCCGTCAGCTACTGGGGTGCCTACCTGCACGTACATCTGGCCACGCTCGCGAATGGACGCGGTGAAGTACTGCGGGTAGCCGTCGACCAGGGTTGAGCCTGCTTTCACCGCCGGGACAGCCGGGGTCAGCTTGGCGATGCCGACGAACTTGCCGCCAGCCGCGAAAGGGACGACGCCGTGGTCGCCGGCGCCGCGCTGGACTGGCTCGCCGAAGCGAACGCCAGCAGCGTTTTCGATGGTGCGGCTGATGTCGTTCTTGATCTCTTCGTTCGCCGAGGCGCCATGCAGGCCCTTGGCTGGACGATCAGGGTAAGTCGTTTGATAAGCGGCCATGATGGCTCCTTACTTGGCGGGCTGAGTGGAGTTGAAGTCGGCCAGCATCTTCGCGCGGGCGGCTTCAGCCGGGTTTTCGCCTGGCTTACTGTCCTGTTGGATCATGTGCTGACGGAACGGGTCATTGGCCGGGTTCTTGGCAGCGTCTTCGACCAGAATCTCGAAGCGCGCGTCGATGTAGGCCTCAGGCTTACCAGCCACTGCCGCATCACCCAGCTTGGCGACCACGACAGCCTTGCGGATGTCAGCATCGGTCTTGCCGGTGTAGTCGGCGTCAGCAATCGACTTGGCCTTGCTGATCAGGTCGGCACGGGCGGTGACGCGCTTGTCGATATCGGCATCGCTGAGCAGCTTGGCTTTCAGGTCGTCGATCTCGGCGTCCTTCTTGGCGAGCTCGCCATCCTTCAGCGCGATCGCCGTAGCGTGCGCATCGGTCAGGGTCTTGGTGGCGGTGGCAGCATCGGCAAGCTTGATGTTCAGCTTCTCGATGGCCTGGGCGCCTTGTTCGGTGACATCAATGGAGATGCCATCGACAAGGAGTTTCCGCAGTGAATCAGCCATGTCATGGCCTCCTTTGGGGGTGTGTGGTTTTTGGTCACCGATGCGAAGGTGCTCGCCACCCCGAGCGCGATGCTCAAGGCTGAGGTGATTCATTTTCATAGGGCCGAGGAAGCAGTCGTACTGCTCGCCCTCGGGGGAAACGCCGTCCTGAAACACGACTTCGGCGCCGTAGCCCATGGACAGCTCGCGCTTGCCTGACTCGTAGTCCTCGATCGCCTTGGCGTCCATCAGCACCAGCGGCACCTTGACGAATTGCCCGTCGCGGACGACTTCGCCACCGGTTTGGCCGATCGCGACGTCTTTCCAATTCCTGGAGTTGACGCCGTCGCCTCCCGGGTGACCGTTGGTCATTGGCCGGTATGCGTACGAGTGCATGGCGTCAGCGTGGAAGACCGCGCTTTCAGGCCGGTACACCCGAACGATCGGCTTGTCACGCAGGCCGTGTTCGTTGTCAGGATCGATCTCGGTGCCCAGATAGTCCTGGATACCGGTGCGTGCTACTCGGGCCTCGGCCACCAAATAGCCGTCCTCTGTGCGCCGCACTCCCGTGACCGGCACGGAGTCGGTGAAGATCATGACTGCTCCTTGATCTTGCCCTGCCAGTTCTCTACGACTTCTTCGAAGATTTCCGGCCCAAGCTCAATTGGTCCCCGGTATGGCTCAACCTTGCTCAGGTCAACGCTGCCGGGCTCATAGGTGAAGGTGATGTGCGGCTGATACTCAGGCCAGTCCCAAGAGGCGCCCGCCTCGACAATGGAGACGTGACGCCAGGACAGCTCTGAGCTGTTGAACAGCAGGACGACCGCCCCCTCGCCAAACTTGTCGATGAGGCGAGCCCCGCCAGGCGCCAGAGACAGTTCGCCTTTGCTGTTGCCCGACCACGGCTCGCCGACCTTCATCCAGTCAACAGGTGATCGGCTGTAGGCAATGGTGACGTGCAGGTCTGCTGCCGAAACTGTCGTTTCGAACCCCTGCGACCTGGCCCACGCGATGATTTCTGTGCCGTTGGTGACCTTGCGGGACACGTACAGCGTGCGCGGCGCGGCGTCAGTGATGGCTTTCTTCACTGCCAGCTCATCCACACCGATGCTCGGCAGGTCATCATCGTCATCGGGCAGTTCGGCGCCGAACCTCTCGATTGCGGCCTCAAGCCCTGGCATCACGCTCAGTTCGACCAGCAGGTTCACTGCGGCGGTCGATAGCGCGTCCTCAGGGAACAGGCCGGAGTCTTTCAGCGCCTTGATAGTGTCCGCCGTGGTTTTGCCGATATCCGCCCGCTCTTTCGCCGTGGCCTGCCAGAGTGGCGCCCAGGTGTAGTGGACCTCTTTCGGCCTGCTGCCCAACGCGGAGCGGATCAGCCCTTCATCCAGCACGCTCATGGCTGGCTTGATCTCCAGCTTCTGGCGTGACGCGACGTTGTCGTAGTAGTTGCGGGTGTTCTCTTCGCCATTGGCGCCCAGCCCGGTCGAGGACTGACCGAACATGCGGGTTCCGGGGATATCGAACGCGCCGGCGACGCCCTGCTCTGTCTTGGCGATCACATCCGGCAGCGTGCCGAAGCTGGCCGACTTGGAACTGTGAGTTTCTTGCCCGTCGAGAATCAGTGTGCCGTTGATGCCCTTCGCAGTGGCAGCGAGACGCAGGCGCTCCAGCAGCAAGCGCTCGTAGTTCTTGTCCTGCATGCTCGACATCAGATTCGGGATGTTGATGACGTCGATCTTGGCCTCGTAGACCAGGCTGACCACGTTGGCGACCGTCTCGTCGTAGTGACGCACAGCCGGCATGGCCGACAGCAGCACCGAGTCGCCCCAGCCGAAGCCAGTGCCTACGGCAAGCTCAGGGTCTGGATGCGGGACGCCGACAAAGATGACCAGGCGCGACGGGTGAATCTCCACCGTCGAACCGGGCAACCGGTAGGCCTTTGGCTTGCCGAAGCGCGGACTTTGCGGATCCTGCTCGATCTCGGTGGCGCTGAGTTGGCGACGAGTCATCACGGTCAGGTACTTGATGCCACCCTTCCCGACTCGTTCCGGCTTCAGCTCAGATGCGGTGTCACGCTCACCGGTACCGATGAACACTGCGGCGCCACCGAACAGCCGGGCCTTCAATAGGGCCTCCAGAATCTTGCCCTTGACGTTCAGGCGATCCTCTTCGGCTTCGATCAGCTCGATCTGAGCCTTGTCGGCCTGCCAGTTGCGCCAGTTGCGGCACGCATCGACGGCCGGGATGCTCACGCCCTTCTGCGCCGTCCACGATCCACGGAAAGCGTTCAGCAGCTGCTGGTCGTCCATCTCGGGGATTGCGTAGCGCGAGTGCGATGCCTTGTCGCGCGCAGTGCCCAATCCTGCGACCAGGTTCTGCAGGCTGTCTTTCAGATAAGTGAATGCGCTCATTGGTCGCTCACGTTCGCGAGTGTGTAGCTGCCCGCAATCGGGAAGCGCTGGACAATGAAGTAGCCGAGTGCGTCGACCGGGTCTTCAGTGCCGTCCTTGTTGGGTTCGCCTTTTTCGTCGTAGGCCTGCTGTTCGAGCACCTGCGTACTTACTGGGCAGTTGTCGGTGTTCACCAGGTAACGGCGTTTTTGATCGATGTTGAGCATCATGGCGTTCACGGCCAGCACCCGATCGCGAACCGCTGGGTTCGACGGGTTCACCATGACCATGAAGCCGGCGGCGCGGAGCAGGCTGTGGTCTGACTCGCTGCCGCTGACGCTCTTGCGGTTCTTGCCGCTGGCGTCCGGGTAAACCGTGATGCTGTGGCCCGGGTACCGCCGTTTGAGCTCGACGATCATCGCCGGCGTGTCGAACAGGTGCGTGGCCTCCTCCAGCAGCAGCGGCAGGCCGTCACGAATTACGTGCACCGTCGCGGCCATCCGGTTGATGTTGAAGTCCATGCCGATGTGCAACTGCTCGCCCGGGCGAATCGTGGCGTCCGTATGGTTCTGCTTGCGGCAGAAGTTTGGATACACGCTGCCCGACGTCAGGTTGACGAACAGGCCGTCGATGTAGGCGTCCACCAGGTTGGCCGGGTACGACTCACGCAGCGACTTGATGTAGTCCTTCGGCAGGTTCTTCGCGTTTTGCCGCGTTGAGGCGTGCACGATGCCGTACAGCGGGCGCTGACTCGGGTTGGCGGCCAACTCCTTGACGAACTTGCGATAGACCCAGTTGAAGCCCTCCGGCGTCGTGGTGACGTCGATGGTGTTCATTGCTCGGGTCGGCCACACGGTGGACATCCGCGCGATGATCTTCTTCCACGCGCTGTCAGCCTTCTTGATCGCCATGCAGTCGATCTCGTCGACCAGCGCGTGAGCGATGTTGAAGCCGACGATGCGGTGCGGGTGCTCCATGCTCTTGCAGACGATGGTCGACAGGCACCGGCCTCGGTTGTCACGCAAATAAACGCGCTTCTTGCTCGGCACGATGTCGGCGAACAGGCCGAACGCCTCGGCCACCACCGGCATGGTGTCGTAGAAGATGTCTGCGATCTGCGGATAGGTCGGCGCGAAGTAGCCCTGTGGAATGCCTGGGTGCTCCAGTGCGTTGATGCACATCCGGACACACCCCACGAACGTCTTGCCGCTGCGGTAGCCGCCGACGAACGCTGAAAACTTCTTGGGGTGACTGATGAACTCGAACTGCGGCCTATTCAGCTTCAGGGTCGCTTGCATCTTCTACCCCGATGATCACTTGTTTTGGCTCGGGCAGGCCCTTATTCGGGTCCTCCAATTCGCGCTGAAGCTTTTGGATGTTGAGCCGCTTTATCTCGTCGTCCAGCGACTTGTCTGGCTCGACGCGACGATTGACGTAGGCGTCTCCGACTTCCTTCGCGGCCTGCTCGAGGATCTGCATGGCCAGACCGATGTTCTTCATCGCCTCGGCCTTTTCGACAAACCGGCTCATGGCTCGAAGTCGATAGGCACGATTAGCGATC
Organism: Pseudomonas sp. IT-P2; assembly: GCF_949767575.1. Taxonomy (NCBI): domain Bacteria; kingdom Pseudomonadati; phylum Pseudomonadota; class Gammaproteobacteria; order Pseudomonadales; family Pseudomonadaceae; genus Pseudomonas; species Pseudomonas sp. IT-P2. Next base: position 27,061 of record NZ_CATKQA010000013.1, read on the forward strand.
GGGATGTCTACCGTCTCCTCCCGGAAGCGCTTGCGGGCATCGTGAAACATCGTCACCCAGCGCTTGGCCAGGCCTTTACCTGATGTCTTTGTGGGGTCGTGCGTCTCCACCTGCTGGCGAGTCACCGTGATCCCGTATTCCTTTTGGACGGCTTCAACAACCTGTGAAGGCGTGTCGAAGCACGCCAAGGCCTGAACGATAAAGGCCTTCACGTCGTTTTGAAGGGCTGCCATAGATTTTCATCCGTCCAGAGCCTGTCCAGAATCAGGCCGACTTGAGCAGACAGGTTCCGCAGGCCCTCGAAATGTTCATTTTTCCTACCTCAGCAGGCTTATTTGCAGCGTCCACCAGCTCTTGAACCGCCGGGCTCGCACCATACCGACGCACAACACCGACGAACTCTTCAACGTCGTGTCCGCGCATCTCAAGCTTGGGCAATCCTTCCTGGGTGAACGCTGGCTGACCGTACTTATCGGTCGCTTGGGCAATGTGGTAGAGCTCGTGCTCGACCAGGGCGCAGAAGTCAGCGTCGGAGCACTGGGCGCAGTAGTCGGCAGCCAGGGTGATGATGTAGGCCGGCACATCGCCGAACCAATCCAGCATCTGCTGTTCCATCCGGGCCTTCTGCCAGCCGCCGGCGCGGAACGCTACCTGTTCGGCCTGGCCAACTACTGTCCGACCCTTTTTCGTGAAGGCAGCAGATGCCCACATCACACGAATGTCCGCATCGATCAGATGGGCGTGTTCTTCGTTGTGGATGCTGCCGGTGTCGGCAAGGATCTCGTCTTGAAGCCACTCCCACACCTCAGGCGCAGGGATCAGGCGGATACCGAAGCTGGAAAGGTCAGACAGCTCGAGCAATGATGCGGGAGGCATTGGCCTATCCATCTCAAGCCTCACGGTTTTCTAGGTGGCGCCTTTGCCTGTCGATTCGAAACAACTGGCGAATATCCACAGTGCTTGCGTGGAGTGGCATCAGCAGCGGCAGTGAAGATGTACTGGCGCCGAGTCCAGGCGTACACGACTATTCCGGCGTGCAGGATCAGCGAATACACGGATGAGCCGCCAGCGCGGATGGTTTCGATCAGCACGCCGAACGCGCCGATTGCGACCAGGTAGAAGGCGGCAGCGAGCACCGGGTGCTTGAATACGTCCACGGCGCGCAAGTACTCGACCGCAGCCAGAGCTACCAGCCCGCAGAGAATCACATCAACAACCATCAGCGAAGTGTTCATGGGCCCGTTGCTCCCGTAGCGCCCCACTTCCCCGCAAGAGCCTTGAGCGCCGGGATGATGTTCATCGCCAGAAGGCCGATCAGGAATGCAACGCCGTATTGAGTTTCACCGCCCGGCTCGAGCTTGAAAAACCCTACCGCCAGCGGCGTGCAGAAGACTGCCGAACTGAACCCGGTGAAGAAGGCCCAGAAGGCCTGTCGACGGGTGAGCCCCTGCAAGAAGGTCAAGGACAGAATGGCTCCAGCGAAACCGGCAATAACCACTCCGTATTTCAGCATCAGTACGCTGGCAGCGGTGGTGCTCGCCGGTTCTGCCATTGGAGTCTCCAGAAATAAAAAAGCCCGCTGCGTACGGGCGAGGCGACGGATGAGTGACGACGCCAAAAACGAAAAGGGCCCGATCAATATCGAGGCCCTGAATAGGTGCGCGCGTTTTTCCGCGCTGTCCGCCAAAGACCTTCTCAACGTCGACGCCCCATTGCATCGATCTCGCTGATCCAGTCTCGCGCCACCCCGAAAGCAATGTGAGGTCAAGGTGCGCGGGCTGCCGGTGTTTTTCAGATGCGCCGCACTACCGGCCAACGGCGTCCAGGCCTCCCGAAGGCTGTCCTGGCTACAGGTGAAACTACAGATTCTTCTTGTGGATGCGCCAACCCATGGCGACACCAGGGTGGAGGTATTCGCCGGTTTTCGGATGGCGAGAAAAGTCCGTCTCACCAACCTGCCGCGCGACCGTCTCCCATGCTGTTCTTGCGCGCTCCAGCAGATTGGCTTTGGCCTTCAGCTTCATGCGCACCTCCCAGCGAGTCGAATTCTAGGCAATAAAAAACCCGGCGCGGTGGCCGGGTTTCGTTTGTCAGTCCTACACACGCAGGAATGACAGGATGGGATTAACTTCGCTCATCCGCTCACTGATGTCAACAGGCAATCACGCTGCCCGTTCAATCAGCAATCCTTCACCATCCAGAATGTCGGCGGCGTGCGCCAGGGCTTCATTCACCAGGTCATCAGCAGCCTTGCCGATATCCTGCCGCCACCGACGCCGCGTCGACTCCGGAGTGCCGTCATTGTCCCAGGTGTTCATGTCGTAGAAGCTGTCCTTCAGGACGATCATATCGGCAGACCGGGACTCGTCCTTCCTCGCCTTGGCCTGCCCGGCTGCAACAGCTGCTTTCACCATCGACTCCCGACGCCACTCCGGCGCATCGAGCGGAATCTCTACGGATACGGACGTGGCCACCTTCACCCGCGCTCCTTTGAGCTGCGGGATTGCCCAGGCGGTGGTCGCCTTGAACAGGAACAGCTTCGGCGCCGGGGTCCTAATGAGGGCCTGCAAAGCGGAGATGGCCTGCACCTTGCGCCCTTTGTGGGTGCTGTACTTCGCCACCAGCGCATCCCAGTGCTTCTGCTCAAGTGCACTGTGCAGCCGGGCGGATACCCAGCAATCCACTTGCGTGCGGTCGATGGTGTCAGCGCCACGGGAGCGGACCAACGTTGCCATGTCGCCGCCCTCTTCCTCGTCGGCAGAGTTGTACAGCTTCTGCCATGCCTGTTTGCTGGTGTTGTCGATGGCCTCGGCCGCGAGGGCGGAGACAACTGCGTTCATAACGCTTGGGTAGATCATGCTGCAGCCCTCTTCAGTTCGCGGGTCTTGGCCCGGTACTCGGCCTTGATGGTTTTGATTTCTTCGACGGTGTACTTGCGGGGCTCATGAGGCCCTTCCAACCAAGCCACGGTTTCGGCGCCGAGGCGCAGCACCAGCCGGATCCGGTACTCGACCGCGTTGCCGGACAGGTTGCGATTGCACTTCACGCACTGGCGGTGGATGTTCAGCGGCTCGAAGCGAAGCTCCGGGCAGGCGCCGACGGATCGATAGTGCCCAGCGTCCCAGCGGCTGCCCGTCATCAGGTCGCAGTCGTTCGGCATCGAGTCGCAGCTGATGCACGGCAGGTGCGCGTCACGCAGGCGGACGTACTCGTTCACGGCAGCCTGGGCCTCGCGCAGGTGATCCGCCCTGCTCTTCAGCTTCTCCTTGCGGACCTTGATCTCTCGACGGTCACGCTGGGCGATGGCCTTGCGGGCTTTGTCTGCGTTTGCCGGAGCCATGGCCAGCGCGCACTTCGGGCTGCACACCGCCTGACCCAAGCGCTGCGGCGGGAAGCTGATGCCGCACGCGGGGTTCTTGCACTTCTTCGGCCTGGGCGTCTTGGCGGCGATCATCGGCGGTTCTCCCGCTTTTCACGCATGTAAAAGTTCGCCACCACTTCGGCAAGAAACCGGCAGCCAAGCTCAGATAGGCCGCCGGCAAACTCGCTAGCCGCTTCCGCTCTATTCGCATACTCGCTATCCAGTCGAAGCGCCACAGCGCTGCAGAACCCTGCGATGTCTTCCGCGTCCATTTCCTTGACCAGCTTATCGACGGACAAAAACACGGTCGTTTCAGTGGTGATTCCAAGTCCATCACTCATCAGTACCGCCCTCCCCACTTGTCCTGCTCAGTCCAGCGCACGTCATGCTCGGCGCCGAAAGCATGCATCAGCTCGAACAGATCGCTGAACCACTTCTGCGACTGTTTGCGGGTGGAAACGGCCATCACGACGAAGCCACCGTCGAGGCCTGGCTCCGCACGCTGCTTCTCCAGCGAGGCACTGAAAAGGCACTTCCAGTCCTCACTGCTCAGCTTCTTGCCGTGCCAGATCACCTGTTCGGAGACATCCTTGAGCATTGCCCACATTTTTCGGTTGCATACGTCCGGTCGTTTCTCATCGCGGATCACCACCACCTTCGGCTTGCTGAGGTCGATGGCGTGCAGGACACCAGCCAGGCGGTTGATGTCGCGCTGGTCGCGGATGGTGTATTCGGGGTTCATGGCCGCACCTTCAGGCGCAGGGTCTCGTTCTCGGAAGTAAGTTGGTCTCGCGCCCCCTCCGCTCGAACGGTCGCTGCGAGCAGCTTCGCGTGAGCCTGAAGCGTTGCTTCGACCTGACTCTTCTCGAATGCCAGATCCTCAATCAATGCCTCTTTTTCCTCCTGGAGCTGGCCGGCAGCGCGCCGCAATGCCTCAACCTGCCCGCGCAGCGCAGCGTTCTCCGCGTTGACGTGGTTTAACTGTGTGGCGATGTGCTCTTCCAGCGAGACCTGATCACGTTGCCAGTCGGCCTCGTCGTGGAAGTACCCGAATCGCACGCAAAGGCTGCGATGGAAGTTTTTGAAGCCGGCTTGAAGTTGCTCGATGCGCTCGCGCAGGACGTCAGCACGGTGCTTACCCAGCTCTGACCAGTGGCAGGTCTTCTGTACCCAATCGGTCTTTTCTACCCACTCGACGAGTGCGTTTTCAGCGCTTTGCAGTCGTTCGTTTTCCATATGCTCCGCTACTACCCGTCGAATCCACTCGGCCCATGCATGCTGGGTGCGCTGTTCGACGTAGAACCCGCCACCACCAGGGTACGTGTCGAGGCACATCCCCTCCTCAGCGGCATCCTTCCGAAACTTCGCACTTTCTGCGGCGAAGTCAGGTTCCCAACTTGTTTGACTGGACATCAGAATCCCTCCTTGCCGCGCTGCGATTCCCACTCGAACGGCACCACGATCATTCCGCCCTCGCGCAGACGGTCGACGCAGCGCTCGCCCATCGCGCCCGGCAACTGGTGGGCGTCCAGGTTGGAGATCACCACCGTGGGGCGCTCCTGCTCGTACCGGCCGTTGATGATTGCGAACAGGGTCGTCAGCTCAAAGTCGCTCGGCTGCTCCTTGCTCACCCCTACCTCGTCCAGCACCAGTAGGTCGGGGTCGATCAGGCTCGACAGGATCTCGGCCTCGCTGCGCTCGCTGTGCTTGTCGTACGTGGAGCGGATCGCCTGCAGGATTGCGCCGACAGTGCGGTACACGGCAGTGCGAGACGTGTTGTGCAGCAGCTCGTTGGCCATGCCGGCGCCGAGGTGGGTTTTCCCGGTCCCGGGCTTGCCGATCAGTACCATGCAGCGACCGGTCTTCAGGATCTCGTCAAAGATCTGCACGTAGTGCTGGCAGAACCGAAGGGCCTTGCGCTGGCCGTCGTTCTCGGCCTGGTAGTTACCCAAGGTGCGAGTGGTAAAGCGCTTCGGGATCAGCGCGTCGCCCAGCTTGCGAGCGAGGGACATGCGCAGTTCCATCGCCTTGTTCGCTTGCTCGGCGGCTTCGGACTTCTCGCGGGCGATACGGCTGCACTCGGGGCAATTGCTTCTGAGCTCACGGCCCAGCACGGCATAGACCTTCTGCTCGTAGGCGCCGTGGGTTTCGCACTCAGCAGGCTGGATGCGAGTGCCAGGCGGCAGTTCTGGAGTTGCTTGGACTGGCTCAGAGCGCATAGCTGCCGTCCTCCCGCTGCTTCAGGCCGGAGGTGTAATCGCGATCAGCGAAGCCGGTGTGACGGGATTGCGGGAACGGGTGCACGTTGCTGGCGAGCTCAGGGATCTCGTCCTGCCAGCGCTTGCCGTTGAGCCACGTCGCAGGGTGCGGGATGAACTGGCCCCGCTCCTTGGTCCAGTCAGGCGTCAGAACCTGCTTGGCCAGAGCTGCGACCATCAGGTCGTAAAGCCCCTGAGTGACCTTGAGCTTCGCCCACGCCTTCTCGGCCTTGTCCTTTCCGACCTTGCGCGGGTAGAGCTTCCAGAAGTTCGGGAACAGGTCCTCGGTCACCACCGGAGCAGGCGACGGAGAGAGGGAATCAGGAATCAGGAATCCGGAATCAAGAGAGAGGGAATCAGCCGGGAAGGAACTGTTCTTGTCTGGTGCTTGCACCGGGCTTGCACCATGCTCCCCCTCCGAAGCCTCTAAACCGGGCATTTCAGGGATGACACTCTTTGCCTCTTTCACGTGAGGGTTCTGGTGCTTCGACCAGTTCACGATCTGGATGGCCTTGAATGATCCGACGGTGTACCGCGTGATGAACCCCAAATGATCCAAGTCGGCGAGCATCTTTTCGATGTCGACGTTGTCAGCCGGGAACAAAGCCATTTTCAGGCGGCGCGGGCGATCTTCCAGGCGCCCTTCCCGATCAGCCTCGGTCCACATGCCAATGAAAAGGAGGCGCGTTGCAAAATCTACTTCAGCCAGGTGTTCGTTCGAGAAGAACCCCGGTTTTATATTTCTGGATCTGGCCATCATGGGCGTCCTTTGCCGATAAGCACGGCAAGCTCAAGGAAGCGATCGACGTACCAGTGAGGTTGCGTCTCGCGCGGACATTGAGGGCTGGTGAGGTTCTTGCCGTACTTGAGGCCTTTTTCGGTCACGGACCAGAAGTCGACTGTTTCGCCTTTGGAGTTACGGCGCTGCAGGGATTTGAGATAGCCATGCTCGGCGAGAGCTCGATTGAAGGCTGCCGCCGTACTGCTGATGGCGTGCTCTTTGATCAGGGCGGTAACGGCCTTGGTTGGCATCGAAGAGCCGCCGGTGGCGTCAGGCGCTGCATCTATGGCGTAACCCGGAAGGAACTTCGCATCGAGCCCGTTATTTGCGGCTATCTGGGCAAGCATCATCATCTTGCTCGAAGCCGCCGGCTTGAGCAGGCGATCAAAGCATTCGAGAATTGCCAGCTCGCCGACGATCTTCGGATTGGATGGATTCGAACGAGCTCGTTCTCGATCCTCGAGTGCTGTCATTCGGTCGAAAACGAGAGCCTGGAGCTCATAGCTATAGGACATAGCGATCAGGCATGCTTCACGCTTTGGGAAGACGAAGCATTTTTGGGACCGGCTTCGGCTGTCCATGTAATCGGCTGAAAATTTAGCCGATTGATCTGCACCCAAAACGCGGGGGACTTTGGCCATCAGGTTTTTATGGGTGAGGACAGGGTCGCCCTCTTCGCGATTTGAATTGATGAATTGAACCAGCTCCAAGCTGGACATAGAAACGGTTCGCGACACGTTTTCAGAATTAGAAAAACGTGTCGCGACACTGAGGGTATTGCCGGTATTGGGTGAACTGTGCATAATCAGCTCCAGAACGTTTTGTTGTATGCAGTAAAAAGAGCCGGGATTGCGCCCCGGCTTTTTTGTGCCTGCGATTTGGTGAATGGTTGTTTCATTGGCAGTTCCTCATGAGTCCCTGAGGGGCTTATCAGCCCTTCCGTCCTATGGAAGCGACGTTGCTCCGGCTCTTTGGTGGCCGGGTCATTCGATCCAGCGCCCGGTTCATGATTGTTGCGGCCATCTCTTCTGGCGTTACCCCGTTGCGTCTGGCTAATAGCTCCAGATCAGCGAGTCCCTGCCAGTCGAGCTGGATTTCCAGCGGCTTTCTTTCAGGCACAGGGCCTCCTCGGCTACTTCAGGCCACGTCTGTTTTCGCGTTAAGCTCTTCCATCATTTGGTTCAGGCCGCGCTCCAGGATTTCGCGAGCGAGCACAGCTTTTTGAGTCCGCTGAAAGCGGGCCATCGCTGTCAGCAGGTCGTCAGCCGCCTCGTCCAGGCGAACCTTGGTCGGCTTGTCGTGGAGGTGGTCAGGTTCGAAGTACGACATCTGTGGTTCCTTGTGTGGTTGGAAGTGGTTAGGCAGCTTGTTGAGGAATGCTCGGGCGAAGATCGCGCGCCTTGATCGCACCGTTGGTGACGATCTCCGCTCGCATAGCGACCTCAGCAGCGCAACCGTGTAGGCCGCGCACCCAGCCGCTAACGGTTCCCTGCTTTACGCCGAGAGCTGCCGCCGTAGCGTTTTGCGAGCCGAAATGCTCGACCAGCTTTTCAAAGGGATTGTTCATGATTCTCCGCCCATATAAAGGGATGCCTTTATCTTATGGCAAAGGTATACCTTTTTGCAACTTCAAAGGACAACCTTTAAATTCCATGCCCATGGAACTTAAAGATCGCCTCAAATACGCACGCAAAAAAGCCGGACTCACTCAGGTTGAACTCGCTGAGCGCGCTGGCATTAAACAAGCATCGATTTCAGAAATAGAGCGAGGCCTTACTCGCTCCAGCGGTCACTTGGTAAGGCTCGCGCAGATATGTGGTGTGGACCCTGTCTGGCTGTCAGAGGGAACGAAATTCCCGGCTGATCAGTGGCGAACGATCATGTCAGAGCCGCAGCCCATGCTGGAGCCGCCACCCATTACCTCGAACGCAACGATGATCGGCCCAATTGATGTATGGGACGACGAAACCCCACTGGATGATGACGAGGTTGAAATCCCTTTTCTCAAGGAAGTAGAGCTGTCGGCGGGATCTGGCAGAACGGCCGTTCAGAAATCAGTGACGAGGAAGCTCCGCTTCGGAAAGCTAACCCTCAGGAACCAGGGAGTTCAGCCGGATCAGGCGGTCTGCGTAACGGTACATGGGAACAGCATGGAGCCTGTGCTCCCAGATGGAAGCACTGTCGGGGTGGACCTATCTGCAACCACGGTCAAAGATGGCAAAATGTACGCTGTAAACCATGATGGCGAGCTCCGTGTGAAAACGCTCTACCGCATACCTGGTGGCGGGATAAGGATGCGCAGCTTCAATATCGACGAGCACAAGGACGAAGAGTACACAGCGCAAGAGCTCACAGAAAAAGGCATCGTGGTGCTCGGAAAGGTCTTTTGGTCTTCTGTGCTCTACTAGAGCCCTTCTCTGCCTCCACCTCGAATGGCTGTGCCACCACCGTGATGGTACAGTTGCCCTTCAATCAATGGAGGGACCCGATGAAATCCGTACTCGCTTTTATTTTGCTTTCCGCTGTCGTCGCTGCGCCTGCGTTAGCTGCAAAAAAGCCGGCCGCAACCACATGGACACAAGAGCCCGACAGCTTCATGGGTCTGCGCTTCGACCAGAAAGTGGATGCAGCACTGCCGGCCTGCCCTCGCGGCGTCGGCATACATAAGCAAATGTGCCATGAGCCGCCCTACACCAATCTCTACACGGTCAACGGGGGCCCTTCTGTAGGCTTCGGCTATTCGCTTTCCGTGTTCGCCGGTGGTTCGGGTGTCGAGTCGTTTTACCTGAGCACCAACAGCGATAATTTTTCGCAACTTGCAGCGCTCTTCACCACTAAATACGGCGCCCCGCAGAGCAGTACGAGTGAGGTAGTCAAAACCAAGGGAGGCGCCTCATTTACCAATGAAACGCTTTCTTGGCGAGGCTCGAAGGTCAGCATCACCCTTCAGAAATTTGCAGGCGACATCAACACCTCTGCCGCCACCATTAGTGACATCGCGGCTGCCCTCAAAAAAGCTGAAGAGCGCGAGGCGAAAACGAACAGCGCCGCGAGCAAGCTTTAAGCGCTCAATCTGCTCAACCCCAAACCCGCCAAGTGCGGGTTTTTTACGCTCGCTAAAAAAATAAAGGTAAACCTGTTGACTCAAAATAAAGGCTGCCCTATATTTCAATCCATCGAGCAGCGGAACAGCAGCTCGACAGGGACTCAACAGACCCGCCGCTCTTTAACAACCAGCGCCATGAACGACTACCCGGCCAGTCCGGTTAGGTCACTCCCGGCTCCATCGGTGGGAGGTCAGTAAACCGATGAACAAAACCGCACTTGCCTCTACTGGCGACCGGCGATCCGACAGGCCCGAAAGCCTGCCCACGCGCAGCCCACTGCGACGGCGGACGAGGTGTTGACCGAACTGAGTGAATGACCTGGTAAGCGGGTGTGGAGAAAAACAGATTTCACTGGCTGGCCTTGGTGACAGGGCCAGACGGGAAATCAACCGCCCAGTTGGGCACAACAGCAGGTGACAGGCATGGACATCAAAACCCTTGAAGCGCTGGGCGTGAGCGCAACCGATCTTTCCGGTCGCATCGTGGAGCAGGCGGTGCACGCTCTTCTCTACTCCACCGGTTATGGAGAAGACGACGAGGAAGGCACGCAAGCGACCCGTTTCAAGCAGCAAATTGAAAAGCGTGTGAAGGATGCGGTCGACCAGAAGATCGACGCGATGTTTGCTGAGCACGTTCTGCCGCGCGTTGGCGAAATCATCGAATCGGCCGACATGCGCAAAACCAGCCACTACGGCGAGCCGAAGGGCGAACCGATGACCTTCAAGGAGTACATCGCCAGTCGCGCTGAGGTGTACATGAGCGAGAAGGTCGACTACCACGGCCAGTCGAAAGACGAATCGAAGGACAGCTACAACTGGCGCGAATCAGGCCCGCGCCTCACTGTTCTGATGAAGCTCTACATCAAGGACACGCTCGAGAAGAGCGCGAAGTCGGCGATTAGCGACGTGAACAAGGTGATCGCCAAAAACATCGAGCAGGCTGCCAAGGATGCGATTACGTCCTGCGCCGCCTCTCTCAAGGTTGCAGCGACTCTCTGACAACCAGCGCCACGACAGCCTGTCGTTAACTGCCCGATCCTCTCTATGAGAGCGCATCGGGGTGTGATCTGAGGCGAAGCCTCGGGCAGCGGATGTGCCAACCGGTCGCCTTCAGGGCTACCCCTTCCGCCGAATGCCGGTTGAGCCCCGGCCAGATCACACCCCGATGCGGACGAAACTGCGGCCTATAACCGCCCACCTGCATCAACTCAGCAGAGCCGATCTGCTAGTCAGCCGCTCCAACAGCTGACAGGTAACTCCGTAACCTGCCTTGCCGGGTATCGGTAGCAAGGAAAGGCAGCCTCGTCTCACCGGGGATCTCAACTACCTGCTTGCAGTAAGCCATGAGCAAGCCGACTTGCCGCCGTAAGCGGCTCCCACTAATCCCCGACACCACCCGAATGCACTCCCCTCCGCGCCCAACGGCAACCAGCGGAGCGGATGAGTGCATCCGAGTTTTGTTGGATCAATCACAGAGGTTTCCGTAATGCCGAAGATCATTGATGTGATCAGGACGAAGCAGGGGCAGACGTTTCTGCTCCTCGACGAGTTGCCCCGCTGCGTTTACGAGCGCACCGGAAACCTTTTGATATCGAACGACGGCGGCTTCTACGACTTCCTGAAGATTGAGCCTGGATCACGTGATGCGTTCGCCGGTCGGGCGTTCACAATCAAGCTTACCGATGGGTCGACGCTTGAATGCAAGGGTCAGGTCTGGTCATGCGGCGCTGATGTTGGCGTACCAACCGCACAGGTCGGCGTCGGAACTCTTGAGTCTCTTGCGAACTGCTACGTCTTCAGTTCGGCCACAGTCGACGTATCGCTGGTGAACGAATGGCTCTCGAAAAACAAGCCGAGCAGCCGGTACTACAAGTACGACAAGCGCGAGACGGTCGAGTACTGGGAAGCCATCTACCGCACCGAGAAATGGGGGAATCGAATTTCTCCGGCTCGGGCCCGGAAGCTCCGCAAGCGTGGTGCGACCATCTGGCGCGTAGATGGCAGACCAACTTGGAGCTCCCGCTTCGAGAAGCGCAAGGCGCAAATCCTCGCCGATATCGCAGCAGACTCCTGATCTACCGCCACTCTGGAGGCAACCATGAACGCAACCGCGCTCGCACAAAGTAAATTCGATAACCGCCTGCCGCCTCCGGTGAGCGAAAGCCCTCGCGAAGTTGCTCGGGCTGAGTGGCTTTACAACGCCGTAGAACAAATGGTTCGGCATGGCTGCGACGCGAAGGTGCAGCGCCGCATGCGTCCGGCTCAGGGCGTCACGCTGGCCCAGTTCGCTCTGGCAGTTGATGAGTATGCAAATGGACGGCTTGCCGACTGCGAGGTCACCACGGCTTCGCTGGGCTTCCTGCTCATCGCCGCCGAACGAGGTCACGCGGACAAGGTCGCCTCCGCCGAACTGCTCGGCCGCAGCGACCACCCACTGGGCAAGCTCGGCGAAATCGCAGAGGGCCTACTTCGACCCCTTGTCGATGAGGCGCTGATCGCCCAGGCCGAGGACAACGACCTATGAGCAATCAGGTAGCACTGGCCCGGCTGGGCCTTGAGATCGCGAAGATGCGCAAGTCCTGCACACCAGTGCCGGATCGCACCTTCGTCATGGGCATGATCGAAATGGCGGAGTTCGCCGAGATCATCGACACCCGCACCGCCAATCGTTATCGGGATGCGCTGGACGCCAAGTTCTTCGAGCGCAACACGCATCTGAAAGGAGTTTCGGCATGACAACCCCTCTGGTGAAAGCGCTGGTCGATGAGCAGCTCGACGATATCGAGCGCCGCATTGCGATTCTCGGCTTCGGCCTGCCCTTCAATGAAGTGATCGGCCGCAAGCGCGAGGATCTGGTCGATAGTCTCCCGCAGCGCCTGTCGGTAACCATGAAAGGCGGACGCATCGCGGTGAGGGCTCGGCCATGAATCTCTTGTACTGGTTTCTCGTTGTGATCTTGATTGCCGGTGCAGGCGCCTACGGCATCGTGAAAGACGGCTCGGGCACTTGCCAGGTGCCGCGCTCCACCACCTACCAAGTGTTCCGGTGACTAGCCGGCAGATGGCCCGCCGCATCCTCATTCGGCGCGGATCGTTCTCCGCTATCGGCATGTTCACCTTCCTGATGCTGCTCAGCGCCCTCGCCGATCGCGTCACTCAATAACCCAAGCATTCAATCGCTGCGCATGTCGCGGCAAGGATTTCCCGTGAGCGCAGTAATGAAGCAGGAAGACCAATTGCCTGCGATGTCTGAGGCGGCACTTGTTGAGGTGCTGAGCAACAGCCTCTACCCAGGCGCAGAAAAGAACTCGGTGGTGATGGTGTTGGCTTACTGCCAGGCCGCGCATCTGGACCCAATGCTGAAGCCTGTGCACATCGTGCCGATCTGGAACACCAAAGCGAAAAAGATGCAGGACACGGTAATGCCCGGCATTGGTCTTTATCGCATCCAGGCCGCGCGCACTGGGCAGTACGCAGGTATCAGCGATCCTGAATACGGACCGCTAATTACCGCAAAGATGGGTGGCGTGGACGTCACCTATCCAGAGTGGTGCCGGGTAACCGTCAAGCGCCAAATGTCGAACGGCCTCGTTGCTGAGTTCACCGCAAACGAGCGCTGGCTTGAGAACTACGCAACGGCCGGCAAAGACACGATTGCCCCAAACACCATGTGGAAGCGCCGCGCTTTCGCCCAGCTCGCCAAGTGCGCTGAGGCTCAAGCGCTGCGCAAGGCATTCCCTGAGGTTGGATCAGCGCCAACGGCCGACGAAATGGAAGGTAAAACATTCGAAGAGGCGCCGCGTGATGTGAGTCCGCAGCGGCAGCAAGAGCCTGAGCCCGAAGCGCTTCCGCCCTACTCCGATGATCTCCTGAAAGAGAACATCGCCAAATGGCAGCCACTGGTTGATGCCAACCGAACCAGCCCAGAACATCTGATCGCGACCATCAGCAGCAAGTACACGCTCAGCCCGGCCCAGATCGAAAAAATCCAGAACCTCAAAGCCATCGACGGAGACGCAGCATGAAAATTCACAACGTAGCTCAAGGCTCCGCCGAGTGGCACGCATTACGCGCTCAGCATTTCACCGCGTCCGAGGCACCCGCAATGATGGGTGCTTCGAAGTACCAGACCCGCACCGACCTGCTCACCATGAAGAAAACCGGCATTACGCCGGAGGTCACTCAGGCGCAGCAGTACATCTTCGACAAAGGCCATGCAACTGAAGCGCTTGCCCGGCCACTGGTTGAAGTCATGATCGGCGAGGAGCTGTATCCCGTCGTAGGCACCGAAGGCAATCTGCTCGCTTCCATGGACGGCGCGACGATGCTGGGCGAGACCCTCTTCGAGCACAAGCTTTGGAACGAATCGCTGGTCGCCCAGGTGAAGGCCGGCGAGCTGGATCCGCATTACTACTGGCAGCTTGAGCAGCAACTGCTGGTGAGCGGCGCCGAGCGCGTGATTTTCGTTTGCTCCGACGGCACCGCCGAAAACTTCGTGCACATGGAATACCGACCTGTCGCCGGCCGCGCCGCGCAGCTGGTCGAAGGCTGGAAACAGTTCGAGGCCGACCTGGCCAACTTCGAAATGGCCGAGGCGCCGTCGATTGTCGTCGGAAAGGCGCCGGACGAGCTGCCAGCGCTACGCATCGAACTGACCGGCATGGTCACCGCGAGCAACCTCAAGGTGTTCGAGGATTCGGCTCTCGCTGTCATCGACTCTGTGAAAACCAACCTGCAGACCGATCAAGACTTTGCCGACGCCAAGAAGGCGGTCAAGTGGTGCGGCGATGTCGAAGAAGCGGTTGCGGTAGCGAAGAAACAAGCGCTCTCCCAAACCCAAAGCATTGACGAGCTTTTCTCGTCTCTTGATCGAATCAGCGCACATGCTCGCGAGACGCGCTTGAAGGTCGACAAGCTTGTGAAGGCTCAAGAGCTGCTGGTGAAGACCAACATCAAGCAGAAGGCTGAGCAGGCGCTGGCGGATCACGTCGCGGCCATCAATAAAACACTGGGCCGGGTAACGCTGCCAGCGGTTGCTTCTGACTTCGCCGGCGCGATGAAGAACAAACGCACCATTGCCAGTCTGCAGGACGCCGTCGATACCGAGCTGGCTCGAGCAAAAATCGCCGCGAGCCAGTCAGCAGATGCAATTCGCTTGAATTTGACCAGCTTGGCCGAGCTCGCGCCCGACCATGCATTCTTGTTCAACGACATCCAACAGCTCGTTCTGAAGGCCAACGATGACCTGGTCGCGCTGATCAAGGTGCGAATCTCTGAGCACCAAAAAGCCGAGGAGGAGAAAGCCGAGGCGCAGCGCGAGCAGATCCGGCAACAGGAGCTGCAACGGATCGAAGCTGAGGCGAAAGCCAAGGCCCCTGTTGAGCCTGCACCAGTCGCCAGTCCAGCACCGGTAAAAGCAGCCTCGCCTGTTCAGTCTGCCTCGAAGCCAACGACCACAACTGCGGCGCCGACGAACCTGCAGGCCGAAGTGTTCGATCTGGAAGAGCTGATCAAAGCGGTTGCTTACGGCCAGGCGCCAATCTCGGTGCTGACCGTGAACTGGGAAAACCTCGACGCGCTGGTCGCCGATCAGGGCAACAAATTCAGCATGGCCGGCGTGAGGCTGGTAAAGGTGGCAGCATGATCAGCAACCACCTCAACCTCGTCGAGCAGCACCGGCCGGACGCCGAATCGATCGCTGAGCGAATCGCGCAATACCTGGCCGCTGGCGGGCGGATCGACCAACTGAAAAGCCCGCCGCGCAATCCGCTTCCACCGCCCCGCTCGAAGAAAATAGACCCTGAAACGGTCCTCAAGCGGCGGCCGAAGCCGATATCGGCCGCTGAGCGCAAGGTGCTGCGCAAAATGGCGGACTCGCTATGAAGTCGAAACGCAAACCCAACAACGGTTTCGCCCGGGCCGAACGCAGTTGCCGGGCGTTGCTGCGCACCAACCACGTTGCGGTGGTGAACATCGATCCCAGCGGCAGCCAGATCATGGCGAACTGGAAGAGCTGCAAGCAGATCCGCAGTCTGGCGATCGCCAACGCGATCTTCGATTTCTCCTACCGCTGGACGATCTACATCGCCGCCATGTGTCGAGACGAGCGCGGCGCCGAGTACATCAAGTCGGTGGAGATCTCGCCGGAGGGTATCTACAAGGTCGAGCGCCTGACAGATGCCATCGAGCATTACTACCTGGAGCTGCGCAACAGCGCGAACCCGAACCATCTGGTTGCGTCAGGCTGGATTGCCATTCCCGACGAGATTTCCATGGACGAAGCCCAAGCCGCGAAGCTGTTCTACGCCGCCGGCGCATGGCATCAGGTGAAGGTCGCAGCGTGAGACGCTCCAGACCCCAACAACGCAAACGACAGACCTGGCTGGACTTGCCGGCCAGCGGAATTGAAGAGGTAGGCCATGGCCAAGAGCAACGCGGAACGCTCAGAGAAAGCCGCGGCGAAGAGGAAGAGCCGCGGCGAAGAAGAGATCAGGCTGCACTGCCTGCCCGGTACGCGCCAAGCCCTTGCTGAGCTGATGGCCTGGAGCGGCATCGAGGAACCAGGCGAGGCAATGACGCTGATGATTCACCACCTGCACGGCCTCGGCCCGGGCGGCGCCCTTCCTCTGCTCACGCCGCCGCGACACAAATACGTCATTCCAGAAAACGTGTCGCGGAAATTGAAACTCGCTCACGACCGCGAAGCCCTTCGCATCACCCACGAAGAATAACCCCTACCCTCGCTGCGCATCCGGTCTCGGAGGGTGGCGCCTGACTGGAGATATCCAATGCAAATTCAACGCGAAGGCCGCGTTTCGTTCGGCGAGGCGAGCCTTTATGTATGGGAGGAAGGAATTCCTCGCGAATGGGACGCAAAAGTTGTCTGGGAGCGAAAATTCAAGCGCGAAGTGTTCAAGCGCATCATCCAGACACTCAATCGTATCGGCTGGACCGTCCGCGAACAGACCCATATTTTCACCGACAACAATGCACGCCATTGCGTGAAGGGCGACCTTCAGGCCGACCTGAAGATCTCCGGCCGCAGTATTGATCTTGAGTTCTTCCAGTCCGTGAGCACCCCGGATCGCGCAGACCACGGTGGGCGTTACCAAAGCGACAAAGAAAAGCACATGCCGTACCTGGTGCGCCTGGAGATGCAGCGGACACGCCGGCGCATTCGCGACTACCTTTGCAACGTCTTTACCGGCTACACGTTCAAGGATCAAGAACGCAAATGCGGTATCGGCGGCATGACCAACATCGAATGGATCAATGCTGACTACGTGAGCCAGCGCCGTTTTGGGCCGCCCACTATCCCGCCAGATCGCTACAACTCTGGTTCAGGCGACAAGAAAACCATTGAGCACGGCGCGAAGGTCTGGACGACTGATCGCAAAGGCCGCTGGTATCAAGGCACAGCCTTCGTGAACATCAACAACATGTGGTGGGTCGCACATGGCAAGTACGGATACGACAACAAGGCTTGCTTCGAACTGTTTGTCGACCGACCAGCCGATATCAGAATCAAGAAAAACGAGCGAGCCAGACGCCAGCGCCTGGAGGATCTGATCGCTAAGGCTGTGGCTGGAATGAATTACCGTCGGGCCGAGGTTCTGCGAAAGGTACTTTTCCCAGGGCAGGAGCCTCTGTTCATGATCTTCAACGTGAAGGATGGGGTCTACTTTCGCCCCAACTATAGCGGCTACACCAGTGACACGGTCAGGGCTGGCAAGTACACCCGCGCCGAGCTGAAACCCTACCTGGGTGATGCTGACGAGAAAGACGGCCTGAAGGCTGTGCCGATTTCACAGGCGGCCTGATCCGGCCCCATGCCGGGCCGAACACAAATACCCCACTTCTACGAATCACGCCAGCCGGCGAGGATCCCCTATGGAAATCACTTACGGCTCGGTCTGCTCCGGCATCGAGGCGGCAACGCTTGCATGGAAGCCTCTCGGGATGCGCGCCACCTGGTTCGCCGAGATCGAACCCTTCCCCAGCGCGGTGCTGGCCCACCACTACCCGAACACGCCGAACCTCGGCGACATGACCAAACTCGGCGCCCAGGTGCTGGCCGGAAAGATCGCCGCACCGGACGTCCTCGTCGGCGGAACACCTTGCCAGGCATTCAGCGTGGCCGGCATGCGCGAAGGCCTCACCGACCCGCGCGGCGCCCTCACCATCAAATACGTGGAGCTTGCAGATGCAGTTGACTATGTTCGCGCCGGCCAGCGAAAGCCCGCCGTCGTCATCGTCTGGGAAAACGTCCCCGGCGTCCTCAGCGACAAAGGGAACGCCTTCGGATGCTTTCTTGGCGCGCTTGCTGGGGAAGACTGCGAACTGCAGCCTTCAGGGAAGAAATGGCCGGACGCTGGTTGTGTGTATGGACCCAAAAGAACAGTCGCGTGGCGGATCGTGGACGCCCAATATTTCGGCCTGGCCCAACGACGCCGCCGTGTGTTCGTTGTCGCAAGTGCTCGAGACGACTTCGATCCCACAGAGGTACTTTTTGAGCGAGAAGGCGTGCGCCGGGATACTGCGCCGCGCCGAGGCGAGGGGCAAGACGTTACCGGATCAGCTCCTTTCGGCCCTGCGCTCCAGTGCGGATGCGGAGAAGTCTTCGCCGAACACCTCGGACCTTACGGCTGCGTGAACTGCGAGGGTGATGAAGGGCCTGCGGTGTCGATGTTTGGCGGTATACCGGCGTTCGGTGGCCACAGCCTGGCCGGATCGGTTGAGCGCTCAGCAACACTCACCGCCAAGGACAGCCGGCTCGACATGGAAAGCGAGACTTTTTTCGTGGCCCCAACGCTCGCCGGCGGCGCACGCAAGTCGGGCGGCTACAGCTATGACGACGTTCCGTGCGTTACCGCGACCCTCGATGCGAGTTACGGTCGACTTCAAGGCTGCTCAGGCCAGGACGCCAACCACGGACACAGCCACCTGGTGGTTAACGGCACACAAGATCCGGACGTCCGCTATGAACAAGCCCACACCCTCGGCCGCAACAACGGCGGCGAAAATGCTGTGCTTGCAATTCAAAACGCCACGCGCGGAAAAGATCAGAACGGGCTTGGCATCGCAGAACCTGGCGACCCCATGTACACGCTTGATCAGGGTAGCCAGCACGCCGTAATGGTTGCCGAAGTCTCCGGCACGCTCGGTGCCAATCATGGAAACATCAAGGCGGAACAGGCATGGACCGGCCAACTCGTCGGCGGGTCAGGCGTTCGCCGATTGTTGCCGCGCGAGTGCGAACGCCTCCAGGGCATGCCCGACGACTACACGCTGATCCCATGGCGCGGCAAGCCAGCCAGCGAATGCCCGGACGGACCGCGCTACAAGGCGATCGGTAACAGCAAGGCCGTTCCCTGCGTACGCTGGATCGGCCGCCGCATCCTCAAGCAGATCACACCCAGCCCGTACGGATGATCACGTCGATCAGTCGAACAACGGCAGCGATCAGGTTTATCCACTCGGTGAGACGTTTCATTTTTTGAGCCCTTTGGTGGTATCGGAACCAACGAACTCAACGATGAATCGGCAGATGCCATAGAACAGCGCGAACTTTCCTGAATCCCCCACCCTCCACTGCCCGGGCATGCCCCGGCATAGGACGCCATCCATGCTGAACATCTTCTGGCGAATCCTCGCCAAGGTAATCGCGCGCCCGGCAATCGTCGACTGGCTCATCGCCCGCGCCAAGCTCACCCCGTACCAGCACATCATGTCCGCCGACGGCACCGAGATGTACATGGGCCGCTGGTGGCTGCTCAACCCGTACAGCCGCATCACGCACAAGCCGAGGTTCTGGTGGTGCCCGTGGTCGTTCCGGATCCACCACATCCTGCGGCCGGACGAGGACAGGGATTTGCACGATCACCCGTGGCACGCCCGCACGATCATCCTTCGTGGCTGGTACCGCGAACAGCGCCTTGAAACTCCCGACCTGCCGACAGGAATGCCGATGGTGCGCGAGCCAAGCGATGAACCGGCGGAAACCACCAGCATCATCCGGCGCCCCGGAGACACCGCTCGCCTACTTCACGGCGAGTACCACCGAATCGATGAAGTCTCCGAAGGCGGCGTATTCACTCTTTTCATCACCAGCAAGTGGCGCGGTGACTGGGGATTCCTCGTAAACGGCGTGAAGGTGCCTTGGCGCACCTACACCGGTACCGACAATTGAAAAGGATTGCATGATGAGCGGAATACAAACTCTGGCCACTCTGGTGCTCGGCGGCGCATTCGACTCAACCGAGCTTGGCGAAAACGACATTCAGCCAGATTCGAAGCTGATCGAAGAGCTGCAGCAGCGGCTGGTCACCGGCACCGATGACGTTTATGTCGAGCTGATCGACCGCGCCGAGCTCGACCGGGTCACCGCCGAGCGTGACGCCCTGCAGCAGCGCCTGAACGCAGCGGATCAGCGGATTGATGAGCAGGTCCAAGAGCGGGAAAACCTAATCGCTTACGGCCGAAGCCTGGGACTTGATGAAGCCTCG
Organism: Pseudomonas sp. IT-P2; assembly: GCF_949767575.1. NCBI lineage: Bacteria > Pseudomonadati > Pseudomonadota > Gammaproteobacteria > Pseudomonadales > Pseudomonadaceae > Pseudomonas > Pseudomonas sp. IT-P2. The sequence goes on from NZ_CATKQA010000013.1 coordinate 47,071, forward strand.
ACACTGTGCAGTCGGATGGCCTACGACGAGTACTACCCGGCCGGATCTCGCTTCAAGTTATTCGTGCCGAAGACGCGGGAGAAAATGGGCAACCTGCTTATCAAGGCAGCAAATGCAATAGCAAATCTCCCGGACGGCCCGTTCAAAAAATTCAGGGACGGCGTCAAGAGGAAAGCAGAAAAGTCTGCCACGGCCTGACAGGAGTACATCTGTACTCCACTCGCAAATCTACTCCCTCCCCCTTCAAAGTCAGCCGCTATAGCGGCAAGGACGAAGTCATGAACAAAGAAAAGCTCGCAGCTGAACTGAACGACATCCAATACCCGGCGCACCGTTCGATCACCAAAGAACAGATTGCCGAAGCCAAGAACGCCGGACTAGTGATCGTCTATGGCGCCAGCGACGACCTGATGGAGTTCGAAGGCGCCATCCGGGACGAGCTTGGGTGCAACAACGGCGGCACAGCTTGGGTGGACGCCAATGGCTTGCTCGATCGCTCGCAGGTTGACGACGGTGATGATCAGGCGATCGCGAATTTCGTGAAGCGAATGGCGACGGCAGAGTTCATCAATGCGGTTTGGGATGTGGACGGTTTCAGCTGGATCTACGAAACGGACATCCCTCACGCAACTTTCAACGTTTGGGACGGCGAAGACGGCTACTGCCGGGGCATTGTGTTTGCACTCGCCGACCTCAAATCGCAAGCGCAGCCATGATCCTTTCCTGCATGGCCGGCTGCACCCTCTTCTTCTGGCTTCCATTGGCCCTGACCATAAAGGCGGTGATCGGATGAAAGTTCCTGATTCGGAAATCCTGCGGGCTATCTGGCGCGCGCAGGTGAAGAGAACCGCGAAAGGCGTGATCGTGAATTACGTCGGCGGCAGCAAAGGGCTGACCGGCGAGCGCGATCTGGATCGCCACTTCGCCCAGTACCTGAGCATGATCGGCCGTGGCGCGCTCGGGATCTCACTGAGCAACGGGCAGCTCGCCAGGCGCATCAAGTCGCTGATCGGACAAGCCGGCTTGCAGTGGAATGGCCGCCCCGGAAATGCATACGAGTTCCAAACTCAAGCCGCAACCGAGGCATTCCACTTTGCACGCAACTGGTGGGCAGAGCGCGGCGTTCCGACCGGGTTCGACCATGAAAACCAGCGCATGAGATCGATCAAGCTTTCCGATTACGAGAGCTTGGTGGCTCAGCTTGAGAATGAACTGCTCGACCAATTCGGTGAAAGGAAGGTGACGCCATGATCTTCGCCCCGCTCTACATGGCCTACCTCATCTACAAGGGGCCGTGGCGATGACCGGAATGATCGGCGCCCGCGCGGCGCCGCCGAAGCACAAGAGCGTCGAGTGGTGCACGCCGGCCTGGATCTTCGACCGCCTGGACTTGCAGTTCGACCTCGACCCATCCAGCCCGCACGACTATGTGACAGCGGTACCGGCGAAGACGAAGTACACGATCTTCGATGACGGCCTGTCGAAGGAATGGTCGGGCCGCGTTTGGATGAACCCGCCATACGGTCCTGACACCGGGTTCTGGATGCGCCGCCTGATAGCTCATGGCAACGGCATTGCGCTGGTATTCAGCCGCACAGATGCCGAGTGGTTTCAGGAAGCAATGGCCACTGCATCGGCCACGTTGCTGATCAAGGGGCGAATCGCCTTTGTGCCCGGGCACGAGAACAGCCACAAGAAAGGCCGATCAGGTGCCGGCAGCGCGATGTTTGCTTTCGGCGATGACTGCGCGATCGCTCTGCAGAGCCTGGCGGATCTCGGCGTTTTGGTTCCCCGAATCGCTGCCTGATTCGAACTCATTCAGCAGTAACCCCTCCCCCTACTCAACAGCCTGCCGGTGTACGGCGGGCGAGGAATTCGCATGCTCGAAGAAGAGAAAGTGCAGTGCACCCGCTGCCGGAACAAGCACCTCCACGGTGAGCGGGTCAGCGTACCGAGCAGCTGGCTCAATGGTGTTCGCGATCTGGTCTGCCCGCACTGCAAGTGCCGCAACTACTACAGGCTCGACGCCGACGGTAAGCGAGCCGCGTAACAAACCACCTTCTGCCGCCCCGCGCGGCACCGCTCACCCGGGCAAGGAAGTGCGCCATGACCATCACGAAGACCATCAAGGTCCCGCACCGATTCGCTGGCCTTTGGTGGGTCGTCGCCGACTGCAACGGCATCACCCAGCACATCTGCCGCCGCACCGAACAACTGGCTCGCGCCATCGCCCCAGGGCAGGACAGCGTGACCCTTCATTAAAACCTTCTGCCGCCGCCGGCGGCGTGGAATATCACCATGGCAAATCGAAGCGCGGCACAGGTCGCGCCAATCCTCCCGCGCTTCATTCGCGCCGGCGAGGCATACGGCTATCTCGGCATGTGCCGGGATGAGTTCAATAAAACGGTGCGGCCGAACGTCCGCGAATTCCCGATCGGGAAACAGGGAGTCGGTTTTGACCGGCTCGAGCTGGACGAGTGGGCCGATCGTTACATCGAGTCGATGGCAATTGAAAAGGCCGCCAATCAGGACAACAATCGCCCTCGCAGCGAGCGCCAGGGCAAGAAGAAAGGAGCAACGCCGTGGCCCAAAAAGCAATCACCGGCCTCCAGCAAATGCCGAACGGCATCTGGAAGATCGACAAAAAGTACAGAGGAGAACGAATTCAAGAGAGTACTGGCACTTGTAACCGCGCCGAAGCAGAGCAGTACCTGATTCACAAGCTGGAGCAGTTGCGCCAGCAGAAGGTGTACGGCGTCAGACGGGTAAGGACGTGGCGGGAGGCGGCGACTCGCTTCCTGCTGGAAGTGAAGGATCAGGCTTCAATCCACATCTCGGCCACCTATATGGAACAGCTCGACCCGTTTATTGGCGACATGCCGCTGACCCACATCGACGACGACGCACTCGCGCCTTACATACAGTCGAAGCTAAATCCGGCGGTAGGGAAGCCAGTCACGAACCGGACAGTGAATATCGCGCTCCAGCGGGTCATCCGCGTGTTGAACCTCTGTGCACGCAAATGGCGTGACGAGGAACGACGGCCGCTGCTGGACGTGGTGCCGATGATTTCCCTGCTGGACGAGAAGACGAACAGCCGAAAGCCCTACCCGCTTTCATGGGAAGAGCAGTCGATCCTGTTCGCCGAACTCCCGGCGCACCTTCAGACCATGGCTATGTTCAAGGTCAATACAGGTTGCCGGGAGCAGGAAGTTTGCAAGCTTCAGTGGAATTGGGAGATTGCGGTACCGGAGCTGGGAACGAGCGTGTTCCTGATACCGGCGGGATTTGGGGGAAGGAGCGCCAGGTCTGGCGTGAAGAACCGAGACGAGCGTCTGGTCGTGATGAATGACGTTGCCAAGTCTGTGATCGAGAAGCAGCGCGGCAAGCATCCGCTCTACGTCTTCCCGTTTGGCAAGCCAGATGGTGAAGGGAATGAAACGACGGTTCACCGCATGAATGACTCGGCCTGGAAGAAGGCGCGGATTCGAGCGGCAAAGAAGTGGCAGGAGAAATTCTTGCGGCCGGCACATGACGGCTTTGCCAGAATCCGAATTCACGACTTGAAGCACACCTTTGGGAGAAGGCTGCGTGCTGCTGGCGTGACTGAGGAGGATCGCAAAGCGCTGCTCGGCCACAAGAACGGGAGCATCACCAGCCACTACTCGGCAGCGGAGTTGGATCAGCTCATTGCGGCGGCAAATAAGGTATCAGCAACCGACTCGCGCGCACCAGCGCTGACGATTCTGAAAAGGAGGGAAGCATGATCGAAAATGCCAAGGTCACTCGGAAAGTCACTATGGCAGAAACAACAAAGCCACTCGAAAACGGCTAAGTCGTTGAATTAT
>NZ_CATKQA010000014.1:0-31539 GCF_949767575.1 Pseudomonas sp. IT-P2
GGGACGGCAGTTTGTCGACATGCTCGACGGCAGCATCTTTCTGGTCGGCCTGGACAGCGAGAGCGGCCTGTACCGCGCCAGGCTGAGCAGTGAGCGAGTCCCGTCCGGCCCGCTGCTTCTGCAAGACCCCGACAGCAGGCTCTGGTACCCGATGCTCGATCCGGAGTCGATGACCTTCAGTCTGAGCAGCCGTCGCCTGGAAGACTTCCGTACCTCTCTGGACTTCACTGACGCGGTGGCGGATGACAACGGGATATACGCGTTCGAAGGCAAGCGTTACGTCGTCATTGAAAATCAGGCCTATCAAGTCATGCAGGATATCGATGCATCCTCTCCTCAACAGAAGGTCTGGCGCATTGTCAAACCCACGGATCCCGTGGCAAACGACGATACAAATATCTACAACGCGAGTCGGCCCGGTGAAACCCTGGCGATTTCCCGCGGCGAGGCGAACGCCTGGTTTGCAGTATCCGTGGGTCTGAAGGGAGGAATGCACCGTCGTCGGGGAGTTCAGATACCCCAGGTCCAACATGTGGGATGGGAACCCTTCGAGGCGGCTCACGCAGCAATCAACCAGTCAACCGATGTCGCCAATGCCCTGTGGGTAAAGGCTTTTGCCCTCCCCGATGGAAGTGCCGAACGCCCCTTGAGCTTTGCCGAACTTGAATTGTTCCTGTTCAAGCACACCCGGCTGCACGATGACTTTGCAAAAAGGTTCATCGACCACGAGGACTGGAAGCATCAAATCAAAGAAAGATTCACCACACAGAGCTTGCAGAAAATCCGGATGGACAGAGTGGTGGCCCTGAACAGCCTCCTGCAAATAATGGATTTGCGAATCAAGCCCAGCGTACAGGCCTACACCCTCGATAGTTACAGGAAACTGATTGGGCATTACAACAGGAAGCTCAAGCTCCTCGACATCCGTCAAACGGTAGTGGACCAGATCAAACAAATTACACCGAGACACTCATTTGAACTGGACGAAATGAACCGCAGCGTTCACGGAGTCGACGAAGTCAATTGCAACAAGCTGATAGCCTACCTGTACCTGTTTGCGAACAACCCCGAAAACCCTGCCGGCACAGGTATGCAATCGGCGCGGGCTGCCCGCCTGTTCAGCGAAGACCTGGAAAATGTGCCCAGGCGAGAGCAACCGCCCGCGCTGCTGTTGGCCCTCGATCAGATCAAGGCAGAGAAGATCCGTTTTGAAGCGCAAGTGGCCTCCGAGACGCCTGAAAACACTGCTCACCTCAGAGAAATCATCGCGCTGACCGATTTGTTCGAGAAGAGAATCGAGAGCACGCTGACCGAGATCTTTGCCACCTTTGACCGCAATACCGAGCTTCCCCGTCTTGATCAGGAGATCGATTTCGATTTTGTTCCTGCACAACCGGTCCATGCGGAAGCGGCGCCTCCCCCTCCTCCAAGGAAAATATTTCGAACCCGCCAGCGCGGCACCTACAAGGTACTGGTGGGAGAACAGGAAATTGCCCCAGACGGCAACGTCACCCTCAAGGTGCCTGATCCTTTCCACCCAAACAATCTGCCTCAGCGATACGAAAAACGCGAAGGTGAATGGTTGCCCGTACGCCCGCCGATTGGCGCAACGACCAGGCTACAGCTGCTTGGCGAAGCGAACCGCTTGTTGGCCGAAGTCAAAACTCATCAGGACGAAGCAAGAGCCAAGGAAACCGGAAAAACCAACCCGACGGAAATCATCGAGTTTCTGGGTACCGAGGCGGACCGACTCAACGAGCAGGCACGTTTGCTTGAACACCACAGCAAGGGAACCGAGGACCGCGAGATCACGGGGCTGGTCGGTCGTCTGCGAAACGCTGGCAATTTATTGACCGCCGAAGGACAGAAGATCCTGATACGGATGTACAAAGATCGGGACGTGCTGGACATACTGCGCCTGAACTATCTGCTGGATCACGCGGAGCTCGGCGCGACCAGGACTGTTGATCGCCAGCCGGTAGGCAAAGGCCAGAACAAATCATTTCTGGACGTTTATTCCATCACTGATCGATCCGACGGTTCACCTTTGTGGGAAGCCCATTTTCACTACGACAGGAAGAACAGCGTCGCGCTGAACTTCACGGTCAAGGGTGCCCATCTCAAAAAGCTCGATCAGGCCAGACGGGGCGCCTCGTCCCAGCGCCAGGATGAGCAGGCCGGCTTGCCGCACGTCCCGATCTGGCGTGAATCGTTCGACGGCAAAACGGCACGAAAAATATTTGAACTGGCGAAATAGGACCGCCCTTCTCCGACAATTCAGCCGACCTGTAGCAACGATTGTCGGAAGCATCCGTTTCAACCGGCTGATGCAGTCGGTTGAAACGCTTAGTCCTTACTCGTCATCGTCGAAGTTATAGCTACCCGGGGCAAGGTTCTCGAAACGGGTGTATTTACCGATGAACGCCAGACGGATAAAGCCGATCGGGCCGTTCCGCTGTTTGCCGATGATGATTTCGGCGATGCCCTTGTGTTCGGTTTCCGGGTGATACACCTCGTCCCGGTACACGAACATGATCACGTCGGCGTCCTGCTCGATCGCTCCGGATTCCCGCAAGTCGGAGTTCACCGGACGCTTGTTGGGACGTTGTTCCAGGGAGCGGTTGAGCTGTGACAGGGCGACTACCGGGCAGTTGAATTCCTTGGCCAGGGCTTTCAGGGATCGGGAGATCTCGGAAATCTCGTTGGTCCGGTTGTCGCCGCTGGAACCCGGGATCTGCATCAGCTGCAGGTAGTCGATCATGATCAGGCCGATGTCGCCGTGCTCGCGCACCAGACGCCGGGTCCGGGCACGCATCTCCGACGGGCTGATGCCGGCGGTGTCATCGATGAACAGCTTGCGGTCGTTGAGCAGGTTGACCGCCGAGGTCAGGCGCGGCCAGTCGTCATCTTCCAACTGGCCGGAACGCACCTTGGTCTGGTCGATACGGCCGAGGGACGACAGCATACGCATGATCAGCGATTCGCCTGGCATCTCGAGGGAGTACACCAGCACCACCTTGTCGCTGCGCAACACGGCGTTTTCCACCAGGTTCATCGCGAAAGTCGTCTTACCCATCGAAGGACGGCCGGCGACGATGATCAAGTCGGCCGGTTGCAGGCCGCTGGTCTTCTCGTCGAGGTCGGTGTAGCCGGTGGACAGGCCAGTGATCGAGTCGGCGGTGTTGAACAGGGTATCGATGCGGTCGATGGCCTTGGTCAACAGGTCATTCACACCCACCGGGCCGCCGGTTTTTGGCCGGGCTTCGGCAATCGCGAAGATCTGCCGCTCGGCTTCGTCGAGGATTTCCTCGGCGGTGCGACCTTCGGGATTGAAGGCGCTGTCGGCAATTTCGGTACTGATACCGATCAACTGACGCAACGTCGCACGTTGGCGGACGATCTGCGCATAAGCCTTGATGTTGGCGACGGACGGCGTGTTTTTCGCCAGTTCGCCAAGGTAACCGAGGCCGCCGACCTGCGAAGTCTGACCTTCCTTGTCCAGTTGCTCGGCAAGGGTCACGACATCGATCGGCAAGTTCTGATCGGCCAGTTTGGCGATCGCACGGAAAATCAGACGGTGGTCATGTCGGTAGAAATCGCCGTCGGAGACTTGATCGAGCACGCGTTCCCAGGCGTTGTTGTCCAGCATCAGACCACCGAGTACAGCCTGTTCGGCCTCGATGGAATGCGGCGGCACCTTCAGCGCGGCAGTTTGCAGATCGTATTGCTCGGGAGCGGAGATTTCGTTCATGGCCACTTTTTAATCAGGAAAAGCAGGGAGTGCAGAAAGACAAAGGGCACGACCTGTAAACAGGATCGTGCCCGATGTTAACCGTCTGACGGACAAGCCGCCAGTCGATCAGGGTGTTGCTTAAGCTGCTACCACGACAACGCGCACGGTGGCTTCAACTTCGGCGTGCAGGTGCACGGCCACGTCGAATTCACCCACGTTGCGGATGGTGCCGTTCGGCAGACGAACTTCGCTCTTCTGCACTTCAACGCCGGAGGCGGTCAGTGCGTCAGCGATGTCGTGAGTACCGATCGAACCGAACAGCTTGCCTTCGTCGCCAGCGGTGGCAGTGATGGTCACTTCCAGCTCGGCCAGTTGGGCAGCACGGCTTTCAGCCGATGCTTTACGGTCTGCGGCGGCTTTTTCCAGCTCAGCGCGACGCTCTTCGAACGCGGCCAGGTTGGCAGCGGTCGCAGCGGTGGCTTTGCCGAAAGGCAGCAGGTAGTTACGGCCGTAACCGGCCTTAACGTTTACTTTGTCGCCCAGGTTGCCCAGGTTGGCGATTTTTTCCAGAAGGATCAGTTGCATGTGGAAATCCTCTTAACTTTTAACCTTCACCGTTCGCGTTATCGGTGTCTTTCGACACCCGACCGCGAAAATCAATCAGGCTGTCGACAATGGCCAGAACCACGAGCAACGGATAGATCAGCTGCATGAACAGCAACAGCGTCACGTACAACCCCACCAGCCAGAAACCGGCCAGTCGCCTTTGCGCCACCAGCCCGTGAATCAGGGCCAGCCCGGCGAACACCAGCGGTACACTGCACAACGGCGTCAACATGGCCATCTGTGCACCGAGATTCGGGCCCAGAAGCATCAACGCCAGCAGCAACATCGCCGGCCCCAGCGGGATCCGGATGGCGCGAAACTCGCGACCAAAACCACCCGGGTTGTACAACAACGCCTGCCAATAACGCCCGACAATCAGGCTCAGCACGCTGACGATCTGCAACAAGGCCGCAATCAGGCCGGTCAGGACCGGTGCGATCAGCGACGCGAAACGCGCCTGCTCGTCTACCGACAATTGTTGGTAGGCATCACCGAGAAGCGCGGGCATGACCTTTACCAAGGCCTGCGCCAGCATCTCGATCTGGGGCGCGAACGCCGCCCCGAGCACCACTGAAAACACCAGCCCCATGGCTACGCTGACCAGCAGCGTACGGACCCAGGACTCGCTTGCGCGCAACACCAGCGCAAGCCCCGAAGACCCCAGCAGCACCAGAAGTGCCCGTGGGTCATCGGCATACAACCACCAGATCAATGCCGGCAGCAGTCCCAGCGACACGACGCCCAGGGCGTCGGTCAATCCGCGCCGCAGAAGCACCAGGCTCCCGGCGGCAGCACCCAACCAATACAACAACGGCAATGTTGCACACCCGGCCACTACGAGAGTGGCCTGCATACGGCCGCGCATGATGAACTCAGCTAAGGCACGCATGCATTCAATCCTTTGCTACTTGTCGACTGCCCGGTCTCAGCGGCCGTGGCTGTCGGTGTAGGCCAGCAGGGCCAGGAAGCGGGCGCGCTTGATAGCGGTGGCCAGCTGACGCTGATAACGAGCTTTGGTACCGGTGATGCGGCTTGGAACGATTTTGCCGGTCTCGGATACGTAGGCTTTCAGAGTGTTGAGATCTTTGTAATCGATCTCCTTCACGTCTTCAGCGGTGAAGCGGCAGAATTTACGACGACGGAAGAAACGTGCCATTTGATAGGCTCCTTAAAAGGTCCGTGGATTACTCGTCAGCGTTATCGCTGTTGTCGCTGTCGCTATCGCTGTCATCGCCATCGGCGCTGCCATCGTGCTCAGGACGTTCGCGACGCTCACGGCGCTCACTGCGGTTTTCTTCAGCCTTGAGCATCTCGGACTGGCCGGTAACGGCTTCGTCGCGACGGATGACCAGGTTACGGATCACAGCATCGTTGTAGCGGAAGTTGTCTTCCAGCTCGGCCAGGGCCTTGCCGGTGCACTCAACGTTCAGCATCACGTAGTGAGCCTTGTGAACATTGTTGATTGCGTAGGCCAGTTGACGACGGCCCCAGTCTTCCAGACGGTGGATTTTGCCGCCGTCTTCTTCGATCAGCTTGGTGTAACGCTCAACCATGCCGCCGACTTGCTCGCTCTGGTCAGGGTGGACCAGAAAGATGATTTCGTAATGACGCATGAATGCTCCTTACGGGTTGTAGCCTGCCGCTCAAAAACGGTCAGACAAGGAGTGAATGACACTTATGGACTTGCTGGCGCGGGGCACATGCATGCCTGCCGCCACAGCAAGGGGCGCAATTGTAGAGAAGGGACTGAAGAGGTGCAAGGCAATTGGTGATTATTTGAACAGTCACACTTTCTGCCACACCAGAAAACACTGTGGGAGCGAGCCTGCTCGCGATGGCGGCTTAACATCCAACAATGATGCTGAATGTAACTCCGCTTCGCGAGCAGGCTCGCTCCCACATTTATGACGCCGTGAGGCTTAAGCCTTTTTAGCCGCCTTGGCCTTGGCACCGCGCTGACGCTGGGCCTCGAACAGGCACACGCCGGTCGCAACCGAGACGTTGAGACTGCTGACGCTACCGGCCATCGGCAGGTGCACCAGATAATCGCAATGTTCACGGGTCAGACGACGCATGCCTTTGCCTTCGGCACCCATGATCAGGATGGTCGGACCAGTCAGATCCTGGTCATAGATGCTGACTTCGGCCTCACCCGCCGTGCCGACAATCCACAACCCGCGCTGCTGGAGTTTTTCCAGGGTGCGAGCAAGGTTGGTCACCGCCACCAGAGGAATCACCTCCGCCGCGCCGCAAGCCACTTTACGCACCACAGGGGTCAGGGTGGCCGACTTGTCTTTTGGCACGATGACCGCCAGCGCACCGGCGGCATCCGCCGAACGCAGGCAGGCGCCGAGGTTGTGCGGGTCGGTCACGCCGTCGAGCACCAGCAACAGCGGCGCGCCTTCGGTGCGATCGAGCAGCTCGTCCAGCATCGCCTCGCCCCAGACCTGGCTCGGACTGACGTCCGCCACCACGCCCTGGTGCACGCCTTCGACCCAGGCGTCCATTTCGCGGCGCTCGGCCTGACCGATCTGGACCCGGTTTTCGTTGGCCAGCTCGATCAGCGTCTGCACCCGCGGATCGTTGCGACTCTCGGCCAGCCAGATCTGCTTGACGCGTTTAGGGTGGTGACGCAGCAACGCTTCTACCGCGTGAACGCCGTAGATTTTTTCCAACTGACTCATGACTTCGCCTTCGGTTTACGCGCCCCGCCACTTTTGGCTGGAGCGGAACCCGCTTTCGGCGGGCCTTTACGGTGTTTGCTCGGTTTGGCTGGCTTGCCGCCGGAAGCCTTGTCAGGCACCGACCGTCCGGTCTTTCCCCCGGACGCCGCTTTACCACCGTTTTTGGCGTCGGCCAGCAAGGCCTTCTTCATTTCACGGCTTTTGCGCAGTTCGGCGTTTTTCGCCACGGCATCGCTCGGACGATAAGCCTCGACGGCTTTTTCCTTGGCCGGACGACGGCTGGCAGTTTTTGCCGGAGCCTTTTCTTCCACAACCTTGGCCGCTGGAGCGGTCGTCTCGGTGCCACGCTTCTTGCGACCGATCGGCGCGCTAATGGTTTTTTCAGCCATCTCGAAGTCGATCTTGCGCTCGTCGAGATCGACGCGCATCACCCGCACCTCAACGGTATCGCCAAGACGGAAGCTGCGACCGGTGCGCTCGCCCGCCAGGCGGTGGTGCACAGGGTCGAAGTGGTAGTAGTCACCCGGCAACGCCGTAACATGCACCAGACCTTCGACGTAAATATCGGTCAGTTCGACGAACAGCCCGAAACCGGTCACGGCAGTGATCACGCCCGGGAACGATTCGCCCACGCGGTCTTTCATGAACTCGCACTTGAGCCAGTTCACCACGTCGCGGGTCGCTTCGTCGGCACGGCGCTCGCTCATCGAGCACTGCTCGCCGAGTTGCTCCAGCGCTGCTTCGTCGTACGGATAGATGCGCGCCTTCGGAATGGTCATCGCACCGGCACGGCGAACGTGCGGGGTGTCCTGTTTCGAATGGATCACGCTGCGGATCGCCCGGTGCGTGAGCAGGTCCGGGTAACGACGGATCGGCGAGGTGAAGTGGGTATAGGCTTCGTAATTCAGGCCGAAGTGGCCTTCGTTCTGGGCGCTGTACACCGCCTGGCTCAGGGAGCGCAGCATCACGGTCTGGATCAGGTGGAAATCCGGACGATCCTTGATGCTGGCCAACAGTGCCTGATAGTCCTTCGGCGACGGACCATCCTTGCCTTTGTGCAGGGACAGGCCGAGTTCGCCGAGGAACGCGCGCAGCTTTTCCAGACGCTCCGGTGGCGGGCCGTCGTGGACGCGGTACAGCGCAGGGATTTCGTGCTTTTTCAGGAACTCAGCGGTGGCCACGTTGGCCGCCAGCATGCATTCCTCGATCAGCTTGTGCGCGTCATTACGGGTAGTCGGACGGATTTCGGCAATCTTGCGCTCGGAACCGAAGATGATCCGGGTTTCTTGCGTTTCGAAATCGATCGCGCCACGCACATGACGGGCAGCCAGCAATACCTTGTACAGCGCGTAGAGTTGCTTGAGGTGCGGCAGGACGTCGGTGTATTCACCGCGAAGCTTGCGCCCTTCGGTCGCCTTCGGCGTTTCCAGCATCGCGCTGACCTTGTTATAGGTCAGACGGGCGTGGGAGTGGATCACCGCTTCATAGAAGCAGTAGTCGGTCATTTCGCCGGACTTGGAGATGGTCATCTCGCAAACCATGGCCAGACGATCGACGTGCGGATTCAGCGAGCACAGGCCGTTGGACAACTGCTCCGGCAGCATCGGCACCACGCGCTCGGGGAAGTACACCGAGTTGCCGCGCACCTGGGCTTCGTTATCCAGAGCCGAACCGATCTTCACATAGCTGGAAACGTCTGCAATCGCCACGTACAACTTCCAGCCGCCGGAGAACAGGCGCAGCTTGCCTGGCTTGGCTTCGCAGTAGACCGCGTCGTCAAAGTCGCGGGCATCTTCGCCGTCAATGGTGACGAACGGCAGATGGCGCAGGTCGACGCGCTTCTCTTTGTCTTTTTCTTCGACTTCCGGCTTGAGTTTGCCGGCTTCCTTCAGAACGGCTTCAGGCCAGACGTGCGGAATGTCGTAGGTGCGCAGGGCGACATCGATTTCCATGCCCGGCGCCATGTAGTTGCCGACGACTTCGATCACGTCGCCTTGCGGCTGGAAGCGCGGAGTCGGCCAGTGGGTGATTTTCACCTCGACGAACTGACCGATCTGGGCGTTGGCGTTACGGCCCGGCGTCACCAGCACTTCCTGCTGGATCTTCGGGTTGTCCGCGACGACGAAGCCGATACCGCCTTCTTCGAAGTAGCGGCCGACGATGCTTTCGTGGGCACGGGACACCACTTCGACGATCACGCCTTCGCGACGACCGCGACGGTCCAGGCCGGAAACACGCGCCAGGGCACGGTCGCCGTCGAACACCAGACGCATTTGCGCCGGGCTCATGAACAGGTCGTCGGAGCCGTCATCCGGCACCAGGAAGCCGAAGCCGTCCCGGTGACCACTGACGCGACCGAGGATCAGGTCGAGCTTGTCGACTGGTGCATACGTGCCACGGCGGGTATAGATCAGTTGAGCATCGCGCTCCATGGCGCGCAGGCGGCGGCGCAGGGCTTCGATCTGGTCTTCTGTGGTCAGACCAAATTCTTCGACCAGTTGCTCGCGGGCAGCAGGCGAACCTCGATCAGCAAGGTGCTGAAGGATCAGTTCGCGGCTGGGAATAGGGTTTTCATATTTTTCCGCTTCACGAGCGGCCTCGGGATCGAGGGACTGCCAATCGGCCATTAGAGAGTTTTCACCTTGTCTATATGCGGGTTAGTTTGGCATAGGCGCCATCAAACGGGAAATTTCAGACTATAAAGGCCTTTCTAAAGCCCTCTATCGACGTTCGAAAGCCGTTTTGAACACCGCTGGTAAAAAAAATCATTTTTTTTGCCGGCAGGGGTTTACAGTTAAAAAGTCGCTCCGTATAGTGCGCGCCATCGACGACGTACACACGTTGACGAGATGCCCAGGTGGTGAAATTGGTAGACACGCCAGCTTCAGGTGCTGGTGACCTTACGGTCGTGGAAGTTCGAGTCTTCTCCTGGGCACCAATTTCGAGTTTGAGACTAGATCAGTTTCAAGACTCACACAAAAACCCGCGAAAGCGGGTTTTTTGCATTCTGCGCCCCGCTTTTTCTGAAATTGATTTATTAAAATCAAATCAGGGGTTTACAGATCAAAAGGCGCTCCGTATAGTGCGCCACATCAACAGCGGCGACGCTGAAGATGAAGCCCAGATGGTGAAATTGGTAGACACGCCAGCTTCAGGTGCTGGTGACCTTACGGTCGTGGAAGTTCGAGTCTTCTTCTGGGCACCAATTCAAATTCAAGATCACGATCTTGAATCTCACAAAAACCCGCGAAAGCGGGTTTTTGCGTTTCCGGGGTTTGGAAAACCTGAATCCCAACGCCTATCAGACCCACCCCCTCCCTGCAAGGCGCACTTGAGAAACAATATCGTTTATCATTGTTGCAAGTTTTTGCAATGCGACAGTGAGGAACCCTGCGAATGATGTTTCGAAATACCCTGCGCCGCGGCTTGACCTTCACCCTGCTCGGCCTGGCACTCGCCACTCCCCTCACCCAGGCTGCCGACACGGTTTCCCTGACGCTCTACAACGGTCAACACAAGGAAGTCGGCGACGCGATCGCCAAAGCCTTCGAAGCCAAGACCGGCATTCACGTGAATGTGCGCAAGGGCAGCAGCAACCAGCTGGCCAGCCAGATCATTGAAGAAGGCGACCGCTCGCCCGCCGACGTCATCTACACCGAAGAATCCCCGCCGCTGAACAACCTCGGCGAGCAAGGCCTGCTGGCCAAGGCTGACGATGCGACCCTGGCCGTTCTGCCGAAAAAATACGTCGCCGGCAACGGCACCTGGATCGGCGTCACCGCCCGGGTTCGCGTGGTGGCCTTCAACCCGAAACTGATCGACGAAAAAGACCTGCCGAAATCGGTGCTGGATTTCGCCGATCCGCAGTGGCAAGGCAAGGTCGGCTTCGTCCCGACCAGCGGCGCATTTCAGGAACAGGCTGTCGCCATCATCAAAAAGCACGGTCGCGAAGCCGCCGAAGAATGGCTGACCGGTCTGCGTGCCTTCGGCAAGACCTACAGCAACAACATGGTCGCCCTCAAGGCTGTGGAAAACGGCGAAGTCGCCACCGTGCTGGTGAACAACTACTACTGGTTCGCCCTGCAACGGGAAAAAGGCCAGCTTGATTCGAAACTGCATTACTTCACCGGCGGCGACGTTGGCGGCCTGATCACCGTTTCCAGCGCAGCCGTGCTGAAATCCAGCAAACACCCAAAAGAAGCCCAGCAATTTCTCGCCTACATGGCCAGCGAAGAAGGCCAGCGCGTGATCACCCAGACCACCGCCGAATACCCGCTGCACAAAGGCATGGAATCGGATCGCGGCCTCAAGCCGTTCAGCGAACTGGAAGCGCCGGACGTCACGCCGGCCGATCTGGGCAACGCCGAAGAAGCGCTGGAGCTGGAACGTGAAGTTGGCCTGAACTGATGACCGCATCGTTATCCGCCCCCGCTACACGCGGGGGCTACGTGCCAAGGCGCAAGCGGCCGTCGATCTGGCTGGTGCTGCCGGTGTTGTTGCTGGTGGTCATGAGCCTGTTGCCGCTGGCCTACGTCGGGCTCAAGGCCTGGCAGGCGGGCTGGACCGAAGCGCTGCACTTGCTGTGGCGCCCCTATGTGTTCGGCCTGCTGCGCAACACGCTGGCGCTGATGGTTGGCGTGACCGTGACCTGTGGCGTGATCGGTCTGTCGCTGGCGTGGCTGCTGGAGCGCAGCAACTTGCCGGGGCGACGGCTGTGGGGCGTGATTCTTTGCCTGCCGTTCGCGGTGCCGGCATTCGTCAGCAGCTTTACCTGGGTTTCGCTCAGCGCACAGTTCGAAGGACTCGGCGGGGCGATCCTGGTGATGAGCCTGTCGAAGTACCCGCTGATCTTCCTACCGGTAGCCGCCACGCTGCGCAATCTTGATCCTTCTCTTGAGGAGTCCGCTCGCACCCTGGGACAGAATCGCTGGGGCGTGTTTTTCCGCGTCACCCTGCCGCTGCTCTGGCCTTCGCTGCTGGCCGGTTCGCTGCTGATTGCGCTGCACATGCTGGTGGAATTCGGCGCACTGTCGATCATTGGCCTGCAAACCTTCACCACTGCGATCTATCAGCAATTCGAACTGGAATTCAGCAATGCCAACGCGGCGATGCTGTCGGCAGTGTTGCTGGCGCTGTGCCTGATGCTGTTGTGGCTGGAGTTGCGGGTGCGCGGCAAGGGACGACATGTACGTACCGGCCAGGGTGCGGCGCGTCGAGCTGAACAAGTGCGACTGGGCCCTTGGGCGATTGCCGGTCAGCTGTATTGCCTGATGCTGGCGATTGTCGGCAGCGGGATTCCGCTGGGCATGCTGGCCTACTGGCTCGCCGTGGGATCGTCAGCGGCATTCCCGGTTGCGGCGATCACTGAAGCCTTGCTGTCCTCATTGGCACTTTCGCTCGGTGGCGCTGGATTGTGTCTGGTGCTGGCGGTGCCGGTCGGACTGCTGGTGGTGCGCTACAAGGGCCAACTGGCGATCTGGGCCGAACGCCTGCCCTATCTGCTGCACGCCCTGCCGGGATTGGTAATAGCGTTGACGCTAGTGTATTTCGCCCTGCATTACGTGCCGGCGCTGTACCAGACTTCCGCGCTATTGCTGATTGCGTATGCACTGCTGTTTCTGCCGCTGGCTCAGGCGCCGATCCGCACGGCGTTGAACAAGGCCGCGCCGCAACTCGAAGAAGCCGCCCGCACCCTCGGCGCCTCTTCGTTCACGGCGTTCTGCCGGGTGACTTTACCGATCATCTTCCCGGCACTGGGCGCAGCCTTTGCGCTGGTGTTTCTGGATGCCATGAAAGAACTGACGGCTACATTGCTGCTGAGTCCGACCGGGCTCAACACATTGGCGACTGAAGTCTGGGCGCATACCGCAAATGTCGAGTTCGCAGCGGCGGCGCCTTATGCGGCGTTGTTGATTGTGGTGTCGGGATTGCCCGTCTACCTGCTGACAACCCGGATGTATTTGAGCCGATAAAAAAAATCGCAGCCGAAGCTGCGATTTTTTTGCCCGCTACATCAAGCTCGGAACTGCCCCAGACTGGCCTTGAGTTGCGCCGCCAGACCATCCAGCACCTTGCCGCTGGCCGTGGTCTCGACGACCGCCTGTGCGGCTTTCTCGGCCTGGGCATGAATCGTTTCGACGCGCCCCCGCACAGCCTGCGCGCCTTGCGCCTGATGCGCCGCTGCCTGAGTCGCCAGGCCAATCGCCGCATGCACCTGCTCGACCGACGCCTGCACCGATTGCTGCAACCGCGCACTGTCACGCAGCACCAGCAAACCTTCGCTGGCCTGACGCCCGGCCTGACCGATCGCCTCGACCGCTTCACGGGCGCCCTGCTGCAGAGCCACGATGTGCGCTTGAATGTCTCCGGTGGAGCTTTGGGTCTTGCTCGCCAGCGCTCGGACTTCGTCCGCCACCACTGCAAACCCGCGACCGGTCTCGCCGGCCCGGGCCGCTTCGATGGCAGCGTTTAGCGCCAACAGGTTGGTTTGCTCGGCGATGCCGTGAATCACGGTCAGCACCACTTCGATCTGTTCGCTCTGCTGCGCCAGCCGCTCGATGACTTTCGCCCCGGTGTCGACCTGCCCCGCCAGCGCCTCGATCAAGCTGCCGACCTTGGCCGAGGTGCGAGTGTTCTCGTCAGTGGCCTGACGAATATCGACCACCTGCTTCAACGCCGCCTGCATCGCATGGCTTTCCGACTGAGCCTCATCGGCCATTTGCGACAGCGCCCGCAGACTTTCGGCCACTTCATCACGCTGCATCCCGGCCGCTGCGTCGGCCCCGGCGTTGCGCAGGGTCATGGCGCCGATTTCCACACCGGTGCGCTGAGCCACATCCCCGGCCTCGCGCACGATCGGCTGCAACTTGTCCACAAAGCGATTGACCGCCGAAGCCATGTCGCCGATTTCGTCCTTGCTGTTGATCTGCACGCGCTTGGTCAGATCGCCCTCGCCGGCTGCCAGATCATCCATGGCGGCGTTGAGCATTTTCAGGCGATTGACCACTCGATGACCGAGCACCACCGCCAGCAGCAACAGCACCCCGGCACCGACCAGCGCCAGGCCCATACCGATACGCCAGCGCAGAGTTGCTGCTGCGTCCTGTACGGTACTGGTGGTGTTGGCCTTCATTTCGGCAGCCGTGGATTGCGCCGATTGCAGGCGCGCACGCATGGCGGTGGCGCTGTCGGCAGCGGCGCCTTTGAGGCTGTCGCCAACCAGTTGATCGCTGCTGGCAATCAACGCTGTGAAGCGCTGATCGAGCGCTGCCAGATCGGTTTCAACCGAGGCGGTCGAGACGCCCATCAGCACTTTGCCGATTTCCACGCCATTGGGATTGATCGAAGCTTCAAGGTAGTAGACCGACGGATCGTTCTTCGCCGCATCCAGCACTTTATCCAGCGCCCGCTCGCCCTGACCCTTTTCCAAAAGGGCCTTGTTGATCGGGTTTTCGCGGTTGAGGTAGCGAGTCAGATGCTGGCCGGTGGCGTCGTCATACACCACGAACAGCACGTTGGGATTACGCTGGGCCCGGCGGGCGAATTCGGAAAGGGTCGGTACGTCGCTGTCCCACATGGCACGGGGCGCCACGGAGGCCAGCAACTGAGCCATGTCATTGGCCGAATCCTTCAGGTCTTTTTCCAACGTCGCACGCAGCTGCGACTGCTCCTCCTTCAGACGCGAGGAAAGACCGGCGGTAAGACGCTGACGGGTACTCGAGGAGAGGTTGTCGAGACTCGACGTGACTTCGCGCCCGGCCTGCTCCAGCTCTCCGGACAACTTCTGGCTATCCGCGCCCAGGCGAGTGCCGAGATCGGCTTCCAGCGCGGTCACGGTGCTCCGCGTCAGGGCGACGGCCACCAGCACTTGCACCAAAAGAGCGATACCAAGGGTAACGAACACGGGCCGCAACAGACGGCTTTGTAACAGTGAGAGAACGGCTGACACTTTGAATCCCTCTACGTCTGACGCCATTAATTTGATGGCACTCTTGTAGACAGAATCACAGCAAAGGTCATGCCGTCCAACAGGCATAAACGACAAAGGCCCCGATGAAGGGGCCTTTGTTTTTTTACATCAACGACTTATCAAGCGAACGGATGACGCAGAACGATAGTTTCGTTTCGGTCCGGCCCCGTCGAAATAATGTCGATCGGCGCGCCGATCAACTCTTCAACGCGTTTGATGTAGGCACGAGCGTTAGCCGGCAGCTCCTCCAGGGTCTTGGCACCCACGGTCGACTCGCTCCAGCCTGGCACTTCTTCGTACACAGGCTGCAGGCCCACGTAGCTGTCAGCGTCAGTCGGAGCAACGGCGTTGCCTTGTGCATCCTTGTAGCCGGTGCAGATGTTGATGGTTTCCAGACCGTCGAGTACGTCCAGCTTGGTCAGGCAGATGCCCGAGATGCTGTTCACATCGATAGCGCGACGCAGGATAACGGCGTCAAACCAGCCGCAACGACGGGCACGGCCGGTGGTAGCGCCGAACTCGTGACCTTGTTTGGCCAGGTGCGCACCGACTTCGTCGAACAGCTCGGTCGGGAATGGGCCCGAACCTACGCGAGTGGTGTAAGCCTTGGTGATGCCCAGGATGTAGTCCAGGAACATCGGACCAACGCCCGAACCGGTCGCCACGCCACCCGCGGTGGTGTTGGAGCTGGTCACGTACGGGTAGGTGCCGTGGTCGATGTCGAGCAACGAACCCTGGGCGCCTTCGAACATGATGTCTTTGCCGGCGCGACGCAGGTCGTGCAGCTCGGCAGTCACGTCCAGCATCAGCGGCTTGAGCAGCTCGGCGTATTCCTTGCACTCGGCCAGAGTCTTTTCGTACTCGATGGCAGCCTCTTTGTAGTAACCGACCAGCATGAAGTTGTGGTAGTCCACCAGCTCACGCAGCTTGTCTTCAAAGCGCGGCATGTTGAGCAGGTCGCCGACACGCAGACCGCGACGTGCAACCTTGTCTTCGTAAGCCGGGCCGATGCCGCGACCGGTCGTACCGATCTTCAGCTCGCCGCGGGCCTTTTCACGGGCCTGGTCCAGCGCCACGTGGAAGGACAGGATCAGCGGGCAGGAAGGGCTGATGCGCAGACGCTCGCGCACCGGTACGCCCTTCTCTTCCAGTTTGGTGATCTCGCGCAGCAGGGCGTCAGGTGCAACCACCACGCCGTTGCCGATCAGGCACTGCACGCCTTCGCGCAGCACGCCCGACGGGATCAGGTGCAAGACGGTTTTTTCACCGTCGATCACCAGAGTGTGACCGGCGTTGTGGCCACCCTGGTAGCGCACTACGGCGGCAGCATGTTCGGTCAGCAGATCAACGATCTTGCCTTTGCCCTCATCACCCCATTGGGTGCCCAGGACTACGACATTCTTACCCATAACACTTGTCCTCATTCGCGCAAACTTGGTGCCGGCGTCAGCCGGCAGGAAAACTCAAGAAGCCAGTGGCGATACTTGCCAAAGCCCGTTCTGCTGGATCAATTGCCGGTCGCAGTCCGCATCACGGGCGGCGGCCAAAGGTTGTCCAGGCAACGCCTGAACGACACGCTGACCCTCACTGCGCAACTGGCAAACCTGCTGCCAGAGTGCCGCATCCGTACTGTCAGGCATCCAGATACCGCCAGACGGTAGCTCGATCTCAGCACGCCCCAGGGTCACCAGGGTTTTCAAATCGGTGGAGAAGCCCGTAGCCGGACGGGCGCGACCGAAGTCGGCGCCGATGTCGTCGTAGCGACCGCCCTGGGCGATGGACTGGCCAACACCTGGCACGAACACCGCGAACACCACACCGGTGTGGTAGTGATAACCGCGCAGCTCGCCGAGGTCGAAGTACAGCGGGAGCTCCGGGAAGCGCACCGACAGACGCTCGGCGATTGCCAGCAAATCTTCCAGCGCCGCCAGTACCGGTGCCGGCGCATTGGCCAGACGCTCGCGGGCAGCGCTCAGCACCTCACGGCCGCCGCACAGGTCGACCAGCGCACGCAGCATGCCGGACAGATCGGCCGGCAGGCCTTCGGTCAGGGTAATGACCTCGTCGATGGCCTTGCGTTGCAACGCATCGAACAACTGCTGCTCGACTTCACCCGACAGGCCAGCCGCCTGGGCCAGACCGCGATAGATGCCGACATGCCCGAGGTCCATGTGCACGTCCGGCACATCGGCCAGTTGCAACATGGCCAGCATCAGGCTGATGACTTCGACGTCGCTGCTCGGGCTGGCATCGCCGTACAACTCGGCGCCCAGTTGGATCGGGCTGCGCGAGGACGACAAGGCACGCGGCTGGGCATGCAGCACGCTGCCGGCGTAGCACAGACGGCTCGGGCCTTCGCGACGCAGGGTGTGCGCATCGATGCGCGCCACTTGCGGCGTGATGTCGGCACGGAACCCCATCTGCCGGCCCGATTGCGGGTCGATGACCTTGAAGGTACGCAGATCCAGGTCCTGGCCCGCGCCGGTCAGCAGGGATTCCAGGTACTCGATATGGGGAGTCACGACAAACTCGTAACCCCAGCTCTGGAACAGATCCAACACCTGACGACGCGCGACTTCAATGCGCGCCGCTTCCGGTGGCAGTACTTCTTCGATGCCATCTGGCAGCAGCCAGCGGTCTACCGTTGCCATTACGCCATTCCCCTTAGATCCGGGCGGCCAGCCCGAGGGCGAGCCTTGAGTGAAGCAGAAAATGACCGGTACGTTCAAAACGCACGCGCATGGACGACGCGGCGAAAGGCCTGTTACCGGCTTCGCCCATCACTTTCCTCGAAAAACTGTCGGGCCATTCAACCCGATCCTCTGCAACAAAAACAGCAATCAAACGTGCAGACGCAAAAAAGCCGGGAATTTCCCGGCTGCCGCATCATACACACGTTTTCCCAAAGGATCACCCCGCCCGAGGTTTTAGCCGCCGGGCGGAATGATTCAGGTCAACGGGGTATCAAGGCTTGGCCTTCTCCAGGTACTTGAAGAAGTCGCTGCTTGGGTCGAGGACCATGACGTCGGATTTGTTCGCGAAGCTTTCACGGTAGGCGCGCAGGCTACGGTAGAACGCGTAGAACTCCTGATCCTGACCGTAGGCCTTGGAGTAGATCGCAGCGGCCTGGGCATCACCGTCACCGCGAATCTCTTCGGATTCACGATAGGCTTCAGCCAGCAACACACGGCGTTGACGATCGGCGTCGGCACGGATGCCTTCGGCCAGCTCGTTACCCTTGGCGCGGTGCTCGCGAGCTTCACGCTCACGCTCGGTGCTCATACGTTCGAACACGCTGCGGTTCACTTCTTTCGGCAGATCGATGGCCTTGACCCGGACATCGACTACTTCGATACCCAACTCCTTTTCCGCCATCTTGTTCAGCGATGCGGTGATGTCAGCCATCAGTGCATCACGCTCACCGGACACGACTTCGTGCAGGGTGCGCTTACCGAACTGGTCACGCAGACCCGATTCCAGTCGACGGGACAGACGCTCGTCGGCGATCTGCTTGAGGCCGGACGTTGCGGTGTAGAAGCGCTCGGCATCTTTCACGCGCCACTTGGCGTAGGCATCGACCATCACGGCTTTCTTTTCCAGCGTCAGAAAACGCTGTGTCGGTGCATCCAGCGTCATCAGACGTGCGTCGAATTTACGCACCTGGTTAACGTAAGGAACCTTCACATGCAGACCTGGCTGAACATCAGCCTGAACCACGCGACCGAATTGCAGCAACACCGCGCGCTCGGTCTGAGCGACGATGTAGAAGCAGTTCCAGCCAACCAATACCACAACAACGCCAACGATCAGGGCGATCAGCGATTTATTGCTCATCAGCGGGTCTCCCTTGTGCGCGACTGCGGCACGTCAGTGACATGCGGCGTGACGTCCGTGTTGTTGCTGGCGGCAGCCGAACCGGTGACCGGTGCATTACTGCCCGAACTGTTCTGAATCATTTTGTCCAGCGGCAGGTAAAGCAGGTTGCTCTGGCCGTTTTTGTTGCCGGTCACGAGCACCTTGCTGGTGCTGCTGAAGACTTCCTGCATGGTGTCCAGGTACAGACGCTGGCGAGTGACCTCGGGCGCCTTGCGATACTCGGCAACCAGTTTGGTGAAACGATCTGCCTCACCCTTGGCGCGCGAGACCGTTTCGTCACGGTAACCGTTGGCATCTTCAAGGATACGCTGGGCCTGACCACGGGCTTCCGGCACCACGCCGTTGGCGTAGGTTTCAGCCTGGTTGCGCGAACGCTGCTCGTCTTCACGGGCGCGGATCACGTCATCGAAGGCTTCCTGCACTTCACGCGGTGCCGCTGCGCTTTGTACGTTGACTTGGGTAACGGTGATACCGGTGCGATAGGTATCGAGGAAACGTTGCAGACGCTCCTTGATCTCGCTGGCCATCAGCTCACGACCTTCGGTCAGCACCTGGTCCATCGCGGTGGAACCCACCACATGGCGCAGCGCACTGTCGGTCGCATGTTGCAGGCTGATTTCCGGCTGGTCGACGTTCAGCACGAAGTCCTGCAGGTTGCTGATCTTGTACTGCACGGTCAGCGGCACTTCGACGATGTTCTCGTCTTCGGTCAGCATCTGGCCCTGCTTGGTGTAGGCACGCTCACGCGTGACGTTCTCCATGTACTTCTTGTCGATCGGCGGGAAGTAGATGTTCAGGCCGGGACCGACAGTCTCGTAGTACTTGCCGAAGCGCAGCACCACGGCCTGCTCCTGCTCGTCCACAACGTACACCGCGCTGTACAGCCAGACAGCCGCCAGCACGACCAGGCCGATGCCGAGCAGGCCGCCGAAGCCGCCGCTCTTGCCCGAGCCACCACCGTCATCACCGCGTTTTTTTCCACCACCGAACAACCCGTTCAGGCTTTCCTGCAGCTTTCGGAAGGCCTCGTCGAGATCCGGCGGCCCCTTGCGGTCGCCGTTGTTGCGACGCTTGCCACCCCAAGGATCCTGATTGTTCGAGTTGCCACCCGGCTCATTCCAAGCCATAGCGCTCTCCATCTGATAAAGCAAAGACGCACCCACGGCGCGCCGACCAATGCTACAGAATGCCTGCCGTTGCGGCACAACCGCTTTGTCAGGCTTTTATTGCAAAGTGTGTTGCTCGATGAACTCCGTCGGCACAACGCCTTCACGACTGACCAGTCGATTGAGCTCCGAGCGTGGCAATCGAACGGCCAGCAAGCTGACACCTTCTTCGTCGTATTCTTCTTTCTGTACCGCGCCCAACTCGAAAAACTGTGCACGCAGACGCGCAAACCGCTGAGGCAAACGCAAGGTACCCACGAACAAATCGCTGCCGAGCAATTCGGCAATGGCTTGCTCAAGCAATTCCAGACCGGTGCCATCACGGGCTGACAACCAGACCCGCTGGGGCTTGCCGTTTTCATCGCGCTGGATTTGTGGCTCAACGCCTTCAAGCAAATCGAGTTTGTTATAGACCTCGAGGATCGGCAAGTCCTGGGCACCGATCTCGCCCAGTACCACCATCACCTGCTCGATCTGCAACATGCGATCCGGTTCGGCCGCATCGATCACGTGCAACAGCAGGTCGGAGTTGCTCGACTCTTCGAGCGTAGACCGAAATGCCTCGACCAGTTTGTGCGGCAAGTGGCGAATGAAACCCACGGTGTCGGCCAGGACAATCGGCCCCAGGTCGTCCAGATCCAGACGGCGCAGGGTCGGGTCGAGCGTGGCGAACAGCTGGTCAGCAGCGTACACGTCGGACTTGGTCACGTTATTGAACAGCGTGGATTTACCGGCGTTGGTATATCCCACCAGAGACACGGTAGGGATATCCGCACGCGAGCGGCCGCGACGCGACTGTTCGCGCTGGCTGCGCACTTTTTCCAGTCGGCCCTTGATCTGGCGCAGGCGTACCCGCAGCAGTCGCCGGTCGGTTTCGAGCTGGGTTTCACCCGGGCCGCGCATGCCGATACCGCCACCCTGACGCTCAAGGTGAGTCCAACCGCGGACCAGCCGGGTGCTCATGTGGTCAAGCTGGGCCAGCTCTACCTGGAGCTTGCCCTCATGGGTACGGGCGCGTTGGGCGAAAATATCGAGAATCAGACCGGTACGGTCGATCACGCGACACTCGAAAACACGTTCGAGGTTACGTTCCTGACTGGGCGTGAGGACGTGATTGAAGATCACCAGATCGGCTTCTTCGGCGTGAACCAGGTCGCGCAGTTCCTCGACCTTGCCGCTGCCAATCAGGTATTTGGCGGTTGGCCGATGACGCGGCACGTTAAAAAACGCAACGGTCTCGGCGCCAGCCGAATTTGCCAGTTCCTGAAACTCCTGCGGATCTTCGCGCGCCTCAGGGTCCTGTCCATCCAAGTGAACGAGGATGACTCGTTCACCACCACCGTGGCGCTCAAAGAACAAAGGAGACTCCTATCAGGCGTTACCTGGCTCAGCGTCACCTGCTTCGGATTCGGTTGCGCTTGGCAGACGAATTGGACGAACCGGCACGACTGTAGAGATAGCGTGTTTGTAAACCATCTGGCTGACGGTGTTCTTCAGCAGGATAACGAACTGGTCGAACGACTCGATCGTGCCTTGCAGTTTGATCCCGTTCACCAGGTAGATGGAAACCCCCACTTTCTCTTTACGTAAAGTATTCAAGTAAGGGTCTTGTAGCGAATGCCCTTTTGACATGTGCCGCACTCCTTTAAGGATTCAATATAAAAAATAGGTAAACAGATGGCTTTTGCCGCCACACCCCCAAGGATAGACGGCAATTGCAAGGACTCAGCTCAATATGGAGATCGTCCCAAGGTATTTCAAGGCGCGTGGCAGATTGTCGCAATCCAGACTGTCGAGCCAGTGTAAATCTTTCCAGCTGCGCAGCCAGGTGAACTGGCGTTTGGCCAATTGGCGCGTGGCGATGATGCCCCGCTCCTGCATCTCGGCCGACGTCAGCTTGCCATCCAGGAAGTCCCAGACCTGGCGGTAGCCTACCGCACGTATAGACGGCAACCCGGCATGCAGGTCACTTCTATTACGCAGGGCTACGACCTCGTCGATGAATCCCTGTTCCAGCATACTTGTGAATCTTTGTTTAATGCGCTCGTGCAGTACCTGGCGATTAGTTGGTGCAATCGCCAGGTTCGCGACAGTATAGGGCAATTGTTGCAGTCCCGATGCGGCCGCTTCAGCACTTTGCGCAGATTGTTGCAGGCGCAGCGAAGTCATGCTCTGACCGCTGACCCGGTAAACTTCCAGCGCACGACTCAGTCGTTGTGGATCGTTCGGATGGATGCGTGCCGCCGACTCGGGATCGATGACCGCCAGTTGCTCGTGCAGGGCTTGCCAGCCAAGGCGTGCAGCCTCTTCTTCAATCTGCGCGCGAACCTCGGGATCGGCCGCCGGCATGTCCGCCAGACCTTCGATCAAAGCCTTGTAATAGAGCATCGTGCCGCCCACCAGCAGCGGAATTTTTCCACGTGCGGTGATCTCGGCCATGGCCTCCAGCGCATCACGACGGAAATCCGCTGCCGAATAGGCTTCGGCCGGATCGAGAATGTCGATCAGTCGATGAGGGAATTCGGCCAGCAGTTCTTTGGAAGGCTTGGCGGTGCCGATGTCCATGCCGCGATAGACCAGCGCCGAATCGACGCTGATCAGCTCGCACGGCAGCACCTTGGTCAGCTCGATGGCCAGGTCGGTCTTGCCCGCAGCGGTCGGGCCCATCAGGAAAATCGCTGGAGGAAGCTGGCTCATCAACGACCGCGCAGGAACAGTTTGTCCAGATCGTCCAGGCCCAACTGGGTCCAGGTCGGTCGGCCATGGTTGCACTGACCGCTGCGCTCGGTATTTTCCATGTCGCGCAGCAGGCCGTTCATTTCCGGCAAGGCCAGGCGGCGGTTGGCGCGGATCGCGCCGTGGCAGGCCATGGTGCCGAGCAGTTCATTCAGATGCGCCTGAATCCGGTCGCTGGTGCCGTATTCCATCAAGTCCGACAGCACATCGCCCACCAGTCGGTTGGCTTCGGCCTGTTTGAGCAGGGCCGGGATCTGCCGGATGGCCAGGGTTTCCGGGCCAAGGCGCTGCAATTCAAAACCGAGGCGCTGGAACCATGCCGCATGTTCTTCGGCGCAATCGGCCTCGCGCTGACTGACCGCCAGCGATTCCGGCACCAGCAGCGGCTGGCCGCTCAGGCCTTCGCTGGCCATGGCGATCTTCAGACGCTCGTACATGATCCGCTCGTGAGCGGCGTGCATGTCCACCAAAACCAGGCCCTGGGCGTTCTCGGAAAGAATATAGATGCCCTTGAGCTGCGCCAGCGCATAACCCAGCGGCGGGATGTCTTCCTGACCGGCCGGCAGCGCGTTGGCATTCGCTTCAGGCAGCGGCGCAAAAAACTCGCGGTACGCGGCCTGGGCCTCGGCAACCGGCACGGTCGATTGCGGACGCGGCGTGTATTGATACTGATAAGCGCCGCCCGCACTGGCGCCCGACGAGGTATTGAACGCCGGTTGCGCCTGCGGCTGCTCCAGCAACGCGTTGGCCGCCAGACGCATTTCGCCCTGCGGTCCGAATTCACCGGCTTCGAGGCCAGTTGGCCGGACGATCGCGGTGGTCACCGAACCAGCAAGCTGATCTTCCGGGCGCACATCACCGAGGGCCCGGTGCAAGGTGCCATACAGGAAGTCATGCACCATGCGCCCGTCACGGAAGCGCACCTCGTGCTTGGTCGGGTGCACGTTGACGTCGACCGCTGCCGGATCAACCTCGAAAAACAGTGCGAACGTCGGATGCCGGCCGTTGAACAGCACATCGCGATAAGCCTGACGCACCGCGTGGGCCACCAGCTTGTCGCGCACCGCACGGCCATTGACGAAGAAATACTGCAAGTCCGCCTGACTGCGGTTGAAGGTCGGCAGACCGACCCAGCCCCACAAATGCAGGCCATTGCGTTCGATCTCGATCGGCAACGCCTGCTCGAGGAAGCCCGAACCGCAGATCGCCGCTACACGCCGGGCGCGGGCCGCGTCATCGTGAGCTTCGTGCAGGCTGAGGATGGTCTTGCCGTTGTGGCGCAGATGGAACGCCACGTCGAAACGCGCCAGCGCCAGACGCTTGATCACTTCCTGCAGGTGATCGAATTCGGTTTTTTCAGTCTTGAGGAATTTGCGGCGTGCCGGGGTGTTGAAGAACAGGTCACGGACTTCCACCGACGTGCCGACCGGGTGCGCCGCTGGCTGCACGCGAGGCGCCATGTCGCGGCCTTCGGTCTCGACCTGCCAGGCCTGATCGGCGTCGCGGGTACGCGAGGTCAGGGTCAGACGCGCCACGGAGCTGATCGAAGCCAAAGCCTCGCCCCGGAAACCCAGGCTCATCACCTGTTCGAGGTCTTCCAGGTTACGGATCTTGCTGGTGGCGTGACGGGCCAGGGCCAGCGGCAGGTCATCAGCGGAAATGCCGCTGCCGTCGTCACGCACTCGCAGCAGTTTGACGCCGCCCTGCTCGACATCGACGTCGATACGCTTGGCGCCGGAGTCGAGGCTGTTTTCCAGCAGCTCCTTGATCACCGAGGCCGGGCGTTCGACTACCTCACCGGCGGCGATCTGGTTCGCCAGCCGCGGGCTGAGCAGTTCAATGCGGGCAGCGTTCAGGACCTGGTTCATTCTTTGGACGCCAGTTCGGTGCCGGGAATGGTCAGGTGCTGACCGACTTTCAGATCATCGCTTTTCAGATTGTTGGCACTACGCAGTGTGGCCGGCGAAATCTGATAACGCACGGCAATCATCGCCACGGTCTCACCCGGACCTACCCGGTGATCACGCGGTCCCTGAGCGATCTTGCCCGAATCACGCAGCCAGGCGATGTAAGTGCCCGGTGGCGGATTCTGCTGGAAGAACTGGCGCACGCCGCTGCTGATCGAGCGCGCCAGCGCCTGCTGGTGGCTCGCTGCCGAGAGTTTGCTCGCTTCGTTGGCGTTGGAGATGAAGCCGGTTTCCACCAGGATCGACGGGATGTCCGGCGATTTCAGCACCATGAATCCGGCCTGTTCCACGCGCTGCTTGTGCAGCGGGGTGACCCGGCCAATGTTGGTCAGGACCTTCTGGCCGACGTTGAGGCTGGAGGTCAGCGAGGCGGTCATCGACAGGTCGAGCAGAACGCCGGCCAGCATCCGGTCCTTGTCGTCGAGGCTGACGTTGCCGGCACCGCCGATCAGGTCGGAACGGTTTTCGCTGTCGGCCAGCCAACGGGCGGTTTCCGAGGTGGCTCCACGATCAGACAGGGCAAACACCGACGCACCGAACGCGGCCGCAGACGGCGCAGCGTCGGCGTGGATCGAGACGAACAGGTCGGCGCCCTTCTTGCGGGCAATCTCGGTACGACCGCGCAACGGGATGAAGTAGTCGCCGGTACGGGTGAGTTCGGCGCGGAAGCCTTTCATGCCGTTGACCTGACGCTGCAGCTCACGGGCGATCTGCAACACCACGTCCTTCTCACGCTGGCCGCGCGAACCCGACGCTCCAGGGTCTTCGCCACCGTGACCGGCATCGATCACCACAATGATGTCGCGCTTGCCGGCCGGGGCCGGTGGCAGCTTGATCGCAGGTTCCGCCGGCGTGACAGGCACTGCAGGAACGGTCGCGACCGACGGCGCAGGTGCAGGCGGCGGTGCGGCGTCAGCCGGGTTGTCGAACAGGTCGACCACCAGACGGTTGCCATACTGGGCGTTCGGCGCCAGCGAGAAGCTTTTCGGAGTGACCGCTTTTTTCAGGTCGATGACCACCCGCAGGTCGGTCGGCGTGCGCTGGGCCGAACGCATCGCAGTGATCGGCGTGTTGGCGGTCTGCACATTCAGCGGCGCGCCGAGGGTGGCGCCGTTGATGTCGATCACCAGACGATCCGGCGCGGTCAGCGTGAAGACGCTGTGCTGCACCGGGCCTGTCAGGTCGAACACCAGTCGCGTGTTGTCCGGCGCCCGCCACAGGCGCACGCTGTTGACCTTCGTCTCGGCCACAGCGTTGACGGTTACTGCCATCAACATCAGTCCAACGGCAGCCACCAACGCGCGAAAGCGCATACCTAACCCCATCATTCAATTGGTTTCCAATGCCAAAGCGGCACACCAGGCCTCGCCGCGCGAGCCCTGGGATAAAATGGTCAGCGAACGTCCGCTGTCTTGCGGGCTAATGGTAATGGTCAGGTCAGGCTTTGGCAAAAAGCCTGCACCTTTATCGGGCCATTCGATCAGGCACAGGGCGTCGTCTTCGAAATAGTCGCGGATGCCGAGAAACTCCAGTTCCTCCGGATCGACCAGACGATACAGGTCGAAGTGAAACGCCCGGACGTCACCGATCTCGTAGGGCTCGACCAGGGTGAAGGTCGGACTTTTCACCGCCCCCACGTGCCCCAGACCGCGAATGATGCCCCGCGACAGCGTGGTTTTGCCCATCCCGAGATTGCCTTCGAGAAAGATCAGGCCATGGCCCTGGGTGATACGGGCGATGCGTGCGCCAAAGTCGCTCATGGCCTGTTCATCGGCCAGGTACAGGGTTACTTCAGACACGGTGCATGCTCCTCCAACAACTGACGAATGGCTGGAATCAGATCACTGGCCGCCAGCCCACGGCCGAATTTACCTTGTTGCAGACCGGCGTTGGCGTGCAGCCAGACTGCCAGACTCGCGGCGTCAAAACCGTCCATGCCCTGGGCCAGCAGTGCGCCGATCAGGCCCGCCAGCACATCGCCGAGCCCGGCAGTGGCCATCGCCGGATGGCCTTGATGACACAGCGCCAGACGACCATCGGGATGAGCGATCAGACTGCCCGCGCCTTTGAGCACCACCACCGCTGTATATTTTTTGCTCAACGCCAGCGTGGCCGCCGGACGATCAGCCTGCACTTCGGCGGTACTGATCCCCAATAAACGCGCCGCTTCCCCCGGATGCGGCGTGATCACGCAATCCCTGGGCAAACTGACAAAATCCGAGGCCAGCAGGTTCAGCGCATCCGCGTCCCATACTTGAGGCAGCGCTGCATTGGCAGCGGCCGACAACAGCGCTCGCCCCCAACTGGCCTGCCCAAGCCCCGGCCCGACCACCAGCACGGACACCTTGTCCAGCAGCCCCATCAGTTGATTGGCCGAAGAAGTGCCCAGCGCCATGGCTTCCGGTACCCGGCTCAGCGCCGCCGGCACATGTTCCGGGCGAGTCGCGACCGAGACCATCCCGGCACCACTGCGCAACGCGCTTTCGGTGCTCAGCAGGATCGCCCCGCCAAAGCCGTGATCGCCGCCGATCAGCAGCACATGGCCGAAACGCCCCTTGTGGGCAGCCGGCGCACGGGCAGCCGGACGCGGCAGGTTAATCGCGTTGAGCCGTTGAGCGACGGCAGAAATGTCACTGAAATTTTCGGCCGTGACCTGCAGGTCGTTAAACAGCAGTTCGCCGACATGATCCACCGCCTCGCCCGTGAACAGCCCGAGTTTCAGCCCGATAAAAGTCACGGTGAGGTCGGCGTGCACCGCTTCACCCAGCGCATGGCCGGTGTCGGCGCATAATCCGGAAGGGATATCGACCGCCACCACTGGCAGCCCGCTGGCATTGATCGACGCAATCGCAGCGGCATAAGGCTCACGCACCTCGCCGCTCAGGCCGGTGCCGAGCAACGCGTCAACGACGATGCCGCGCAACTCACAGGACAGATCCCATGGGGCAATCGATACACCCTCGGCCACAGCTTCGGCGTGCGCCACAGCGGCATCGCCCTTCAAACGCTGCGGCTCACCGACAGCCAGCACCTGAACCTGCCAACCCGCCCGATGGGCCAGCGCCGCCACCAGATAACCATCGCCGGCGTTGTTGCCGTGTCCGGCCAGCACCGTCATTTCATTCGCGGCCGGCCATTGGCGCACCAGCGCGCGCCACGTGGCATGGGCGGCACGCTGCATCAATTCGAAGCCCGGCGTGCCGGCGGCGATCAGCCGTGCATCGAGTTCGCGCACTTGCGCGGCACGGTACAGCACGTCGGGTAATTGATCTTTAGTGTGCGGCATGCGTCTTCGGGCTCCGATGTCTGGCAGAATTATACGCACCTCAGCTCCGGTTTCTCTCGCCTCATGTCCGCCATCACCACCGATCTTCCCGCCCTCGCCCAATCCATCAAGGACTGGGGCCGCGAGTTGGGCTTCCAGCAAGTCGGCATCAGCGGTCTGGACCTGGCCGAGCATGAACAGCACCTGCAACGCTGGCTCGAGGCCGGCTACCACGGCGAAATGGAGTACATGGGCGCCCACGGCAGCAAACGCTCGCACCCCGAAGAACTGGTGCCGGGCACCCTGCGTGTGGTGTCGCTGCGCATGGACTACCTGCCGGGCGACACACAAATGGCGCAATTGCTGGGCAAACCGGAAAAAGCCTACATCTCGCGTTACGCCTTGGGCCGCGATTATCACAAGTTGATCCGTAAACGCGTTCAACAACTGGCGGACAGGATTCAGTCCGAAATCGGCCCGTTCGGTTTCCGAGCCTTCGTCGACAGCGCCCCGGTGCTGGAAAAAGCCATCGCCGAGCAGGCCGGGCTGGGCTGGATCGGCAAAAACACTCTGGTGCTCAATCGCAAGGCCGGCAGTTATTTCTTTCTCGCTGAACTGTTCGTCGATCTGCCGTTGCCGGTGGATGAACCGCATAGCACCGAACATTGCGGCCGATGCACCGCATGCCTCGACATCTGCCCGACCAACGCTTTCGTAGGCCCGTACGTGCTGGACGCGCGACGCTGCATTTCCTACCTGACCATCGAACTGAAGAACGCCATCCCCGAAGACCTGCGACCGCTGATCGGTAACCGTGTGTTCGGCTGCGACGATTGCCAGATCTGCTGCCCGTGGAACCGCTTCGCCCGCCCGTCCGGCGAAAGCGATTTCAAGCCACGGCACAATCTGGACAACGCAGAACTGGCCGAACTGTTTATGTGGGATGAAGACAAATTCCTCAGCAGCACCGAGGGTTCGCCGCTGCGTCGGGCCGGTTACGAGCGCTGGCTGCGCAATCTGGCGGTGGGGCTGGGTAATGCGCCATCGAGCATTCCAGTGCTGGAAGCGCTCAAGGCACGGCGCGAATACCCGTCAGAGCTGGTGCGAGAACATGTGGAGTGGGCGCTGAAACAGCACGCCGACCGTCAAGGCGCGTCGTTATAGACGAACTTCGGCATTTCCCAATGGAAGCGAATCGCCAACAGCCGCAGTAGAAAGCCACCGAACAACGTGATCAGAATCGCCTGCTCGCTCGGCACGTTGAGGAACAGACAGAGCATGTAGCACCACGCAGCAGCGAACGAGACACTGGCGTAGAGTTCGCGGCGGAAGATCAGCGGGATGTCGTTGCAGAAGATATCGCGCAGGATGCCGCCGAACACACCCGTGATCACACCGCTGACCGAAGCCACCAGCATGCCGTGGCCCATTTCCAGGGCGGTCATGCAGCCGATCAGGGTGAATGCCACCAGACCGACCGCGTCGAGCACCAGAAACAGCGAGCGCAGGTGACGCATCCAGCGTGCGGTAAACACGGTGATCATCGCCGCAATCGTCGTCAGTACCAGATATTCCGGATGTTTGACCCAGGTCAGCGGGTAATGCCCGAGCAGCACGTCGCGCACCGAACCGCCGCCCAATGCGGTGACGCAGGCGATCAGCACCACGCCGAACCAGTCCATGCCGCGACGGCCCGCAGACAGGGCGCCGGTCATGGCTTCGGCAGTAATGGCGACGAGGTAGAGCATCAGCAACATGGTGGCGATCCTGGCAGGAAGGCGCGCAGTCTACTCACTTCACCGAGGCACCAAAAGAGGGCGCCCCGGCGTGGGTGCCGATCTCAGAACTTGATGAAATGCTTGCGGTAGTGCTGCAGCTCGGCGATGGATTCGCGGATGTCGTCCAGCGCCAGGTGAGTGCTGCCCTTCTTGAAGCTGTCACGCACGTCCGGCGCCCAGCGCGCGGCCAGTTCCTTGAGCGTGGACACGTCGAGGTTGCGGTAGTGGAAGTAGCTTTCCAGCGACTTCATGTGGGTATAAAGGAAGCGACGATCCTGGCAGATGCTGTTGCCACAGATCGGCGACTTGCCCTTCGGCACCCACTTTTCCAGGAAGGCAATGGTCTCGGCCTCGGCCTCGGCCATGCTCACGCGGCTTTCACGTACGCGCTGGGTCAGGCCGGAGTTGCCGTGGGTGCGGGTGTTCCACTCATCCATGCGAGCGAGGACTTCGTCGCTGTGGTGGATGGCGATCACCGGGCCTTCGGCCAGGGTGTTCAAGTCACTGTCGGTGACGATGGTGGCCATTTCGATGATGACGTCGTTTTCCGGATCCAGACCGGTCATTTCCAGGTCGATCCAGATCAGATTCTGCGGGTTTTGCATATTTCGGCTCCTGAGCAATGCTGCGCAGTTTAGCCTAGGCAGCCTGCCGGGCGTGCTAAACTCGCGGCCGTTTTACCTAATCGCTGCATTCTTCAGACGGAACACCCATGGCCAAACGCCAACTCAATCGTCGTCAAAACTGGCGCATCGAAAAGATTCAGGGCGAGCGCGCCGCCCGCGCCGCCAAACGCGAGTCCTCGGCTGTCGAGGCGCTCGAAGGCGGCGACCTCGGCCCGGAACAGCACGGCCTGGTGATCGCCCACTTCGGTGTGCAGGTCGAGGTCGAGGCCGTTGACGGTGAGCTGGCCGGCCAGGTCTTCCGCTGCCATCTGCGGGCCAACCTGCCGGCGCTGGTCACCGGCGACCGGGTAGTATGGCGCGCCGGCAACCAGGGCATCGGCGTGATCGTCGCGCAACTGCCGCGCACCACCGAGCTGTGCCGTCCGGACAGTCGTGGCCAGCTCAAGCCGGTGGCCGCCAACGTCGACATGATCGTCATCGTCTTCGCCCCGCTGCCCGAACCTCATGCCAACCTGATCGACCGTTATCTGGTCGCCGCCGAACATGCCGGCATCCGCCCGTTGCTGCTGCTGAACAAATTCGACCTGATCGACGAGCAGAACGCCCCGGCGCTGAATGCGCTGCTGGCGGTCTACCGCACACTGGGTTATCCGGTGCTGGAAGTCTCGGCGCACCACGGCAACGGTATGGAGCAATTGCAGAAGCAGCTCGACGGGCGCATCAGCGTGTTCGTCGGTCAATCCGGTGTCGGCAAGTCATCCTTGGTCAACAGTCTGCTGCCGGAAGTCGAAACCCGCGTCGGCCCGCTGTCCGAGCTGTCGGGTCAGGGCACCCACACCACGACCACCGCACGCCTGTTCCACTTCCCCGGCGGCGGTGAACTGATCGACTCCCCGGGCATCCGTGAATTCGGCCTCGGCCACGTCAGCCGCGCCGACGTCGAAGCCGGCTTCATCGAGTTCAACGATCTGCTCGGCACCTGCCGCTTCCGCGACTGCAAGCACGATCGCGAACCCGGTTGTGCACTCCTCAAGGCCTTGGAAGACGGCCGCGTGCAGCAGCAGCGAATGAACAGCTACCGCTCGATCATCGCCAGCCTGCCGGAAAACGGTTACTAGACTTTCAAGTAACCA
>NZ_CATKQA010000015.1:0-15545 GCF_949767575.1 Pseudomonas sp. IT-P2
GGCTAAGATCATCGAGTAAACAGTTGTAATGTCTTTTTCAGGCCGGCATAATGGTCGGCCTGATTTTGTTTTAGGTCAGTAGCTCAATTGGCAGAGCGACGGTCTCCAAAACCGTAGGTTGGGGGTTCGATTCCCTCCTGACCTGCCAGATTCACTTGGTGTGTCTGGCTTTCTTTTCACAGGATCTTCATAGATGACTCCTAAAGCTGAAGCTCAAGGCTCTCGCTTCGATTTACTCAAGTGGCTCGTCGTAGTCGCTTTGGTAATTGTTGGCGTTGTCGGTAATCAGTATTACGCTGCTTCGCCGATCCTGTACCGTGTACTCGCATTGCTTGTCATTGCTGCTGTAGCCGCCTTTGTAGGTCTGCAGACTGCCAAGGGCAAGTCTTTCTTTGTACTGGTTAAGGAAGCTCGCACCGAGATTCGTAAAGTCGTATGGCCAACTCGCCAAGAAACCACGCAGACCACGCTGATTGTTGTGGCTGTTGTTCTGGTTATGGCGTTGCTGTTGTGGGGGCTTGATTCCCTGCTCGGCTGGCTTGTTTCCTTGATTGTCGGCTAAGGGTGTCCCGTGGCTAAGCGTTGGTACGTTGTGCATGCTTACTCGGGTTACGAGAAGCATGTAATGCGTTCGTTGATCGAGCGTGTAAAGCTGGCTGGCATGGAAGATGGCTTCGGCGAAATTCTGGTTCCCACTGAAGAAGTGGTTGAAATGCGTAATGGCCAGAAACGCAAAAGCGAGCGCAAATTCTTCCCAGGTTATGTGCTGGTTCAGATGGATATGAACGAGGGTACTTGGCACTTGGTCAAGGATACTCCTCGGGTGATGGGTTTTATCGGCGGTACTGCTGATAAGCCGGCACCAATCACCGATAAAGAAGCTGAGGCGATTTTGCGTCGCGTTGCCGACGGTAGCGACAAGCCGAAGCCGAAGACGTTGTTCGAGCCAGGCGAAACCGTTCGAGTCAATGACGGGCCGTTCGCTGACTTTAACGGCGTTGTTGAAGAAGTTAACTACGAAAAGAGCCGGATCCAAGTGGCAGTGCTCATTTTCGGACGCTCTACTCCGGTAGAGTTGGAGTTCAGTCAGGTCGAAAAGGTCTAGCTGAGCAAGCATCCCAACCCCGCAGCCCTAGGCTGTGGGGTTTTGTCGTCAGTGGGATAAACGCGCAAGTAACCGGGGAGCCTTTCGAGGCGTTCGAACCCGTAATTGGAGTGCCTCATGGCCAAGAAGATTACCGCTTACATCAAGCTGCAAGTGAAGGCCGCTCAGGCTAACCCAAGTCCACCTGTTGGTCCTGCTCTGGGTCAGCACGGCGTGAACATCATGGAATTCTGCAAAGCTTTCAACGCCCGTACCCAGGGTCTGGAAGCTGGTCTGCCGACTCCAGTGATCATCACTGTCTACAGCGACCGTAGCTTCACTTTCGAAACCAAATCCACCCCTGCTTCGGTTCTGCTGAAGAAGGCGGCCGGTCTGACCAGCGGTTCCGCTCGTCCGAACACCGTTAAGGTTGGCACTGTTACCCGTGCTCAGCTGGAAGAAATCGCGAAAACCAAAAACGCGGATCTGACTGCAGCTGATATGGATGCAGCCGTGCGTACTATCGCCGGTTCTGCTCGTAGCATGGGCCTTAACGTGGAGGGTGTGTAATGGCTAAGCTGACCAAGCGTCAAAAGGCTATCGCCGGCAAAATCGAAGCAGGCAAGGCCTACAACATTGTAGACGCCGCTGCACTGCTGGCCGAGCTGTCGACTGTCAAGTTCAGCGAGTCGTTCGACGTAGCTGTAAACCTGGGCGTAGACCCGCGTAAATCCGACCAGGTTGTTCGTAGCGCTACTGTGCTGCCACACGGCACTGGCAAGACTGTTCGCGTTGCTGTGTTCACCCAGGGTCCAGCTGCTGAGGCCGCTCTGGCTGCCGGCGCTGACCGTGTAGGTATGGACGACCTGGCTGCCGAAATGAAAGGCGGCGACCTGAACTATGACGTAGTGATCGCATCCCCGGATGCCATGCGCGTTGTAGGTCAACTGGGTCAGATCCTCGGTCCACGTGGTCTGATGCCTAACCCGAAAGTCGGCACTGTTACCCCAGACGTCGCTACCGCGGTTAAAAATGCCAAGGCTGGTCAGGTTCGTTATCGCACCGACAAAAACGGCATCATTCACACTTCCGTTGGCAAGATCGGCTTCGATGCCGTCAAGCTGAAGGAAAACGTTGAAGCCCTGATCGCTGATCTGAAGCGTATCAAGCCAGCTTCTTCGAAAGGTATCTACGTCAAGCGCGTTACCCTGAGCACCACTATGGGCCCAGGTCTGGTCATCGATCAGAGCTCGCTGGACGCGTAAGACAAAAATTGGCGCAGTTGACTGCGCCAATTGAAAGATTGGGGTCCCTGCCTGGCGGGGGCTATCCAAGACCGTAGGCGACGCAAGTCTTAAACCTCAAGCCTACGCAGATGGTGCTCCCGGTTCCTTACCGAATCAGACACCAAAACGACATTCGGTTTCGATCGAATGAAACGGTAACAAGCAGGAGTTAAACCCGTGGCAATTAATCTCGAAGACAAGAAGGCCATCGTCGCTGAAGTCAACGAGGCTGCCAAAGTCGCTCTGTCCGCTGTCGTGGTTGATGCCCGTGGCGTAACAGTAGGCGCAATGACCGGACTCCGTAAAGAGGCTCGTGAAGCTGGCGTTTACGTACGTGTTGTACGTAACACCCTGCTCAAGCGCGCTGTTGCTGACACTCCTTACAGTGTCCTCAACGACGTGTTCACCGGCCCGACCCTGATTGCATTCTCCAACGAACACCCGGGCGCTGCAGCTCGTCTGTTCAAGGAATTTGCCAAGGGTCAGGACAAGTTCGAGATCAAGGCAGCTTCGTTCGAGGGCAAGTTCCTCGCAGCGAATGAGATCGACGTGCTGGCAAGCCTGCCAACTCGCGACGAAGCTATTGCGAAACTGATGAGCGTGATTCAAGGCGCTACCAGCAAGCTGGCTCGTACTCTGGCGGCAATTCGCGATCAGAAAGAAGCAGCTGCAGCCTGAGGCTGAGCGTTTCCACTCTCGCGTATTTTTGTTTATTTCGACGGCCGTACAGGCTGTCCACCAAATCAGGAATTGAGTCATGTCTCTGACTAACGAACAAATCATCGAAGCAATCGGCCAGAAAACCGTTCTGGAAGTTGTTGAGCTGATCAAAGCAATGGAAGAAACCTTCGGCGTGACCGCTGCTGTTGCTGCTGCTGGTCCAGCTGCTGCTGCCGCTGTTGTTGAAGAGCAAACCGAGTTCAACGTTGTTCTGGTTGAAGCCGGCGAGAAGAAAGTAAACGTGATCAAGGCAGTTCGTGAACTGACCGGTCTGGGCCTGAAAGAAGCCAAAGAGAAAGTCGACGGCGCTCCTCAGGTTGTAGCTGAAGGCGTTTCGAAAGAAGCTGCTGAAGACGCTAAGAAGAAGCTGGAAGAAGCAGGCGCTAAAGTCGAGCTGAAGTAAGCATCGACTTTGCTCCTCCAGCCCGAGCGTCAAGCGACAGGCTGATGGCTGGTGGCTCTTGCCACCGGCCTTTTTCCGTTATTGGCAGCCGACTGGGTCGGTGTCGATAACGAGCTGTAACCACCCGATGCGGTGGCGCAAACCATGGGGTTTGCACGATTTTCTGGCTGCTCCCGTCGGGAGGGGCCAAACAAGCAGGTGACCAAGCTGGGGAACGCTGATGGCTTACTCATATACTGAGAAAAAACGTATCCGCAAGGACTTTAGCAAGTTGCCGGACGTCATGGATGTGCCTTACCTCCTGGCCATCCAGCTGGATTCGTATCGTGAATTCTTGCAAGCGGGAGCGACTAAAGATCAGTTCCGCGACGTGGGCCTGCATGCGGCCTTCAAATCCGTTTTCCCGATCATCAGCTACTCCGGCAATGCTGCGCTGGAGTACGTCGGTTATCGCCTGGGCGAACCGGCATTTGATGTCAAAGAATGCGTATTGCGCGGTGTAACTTTCGCCGTACCTTTGCGGGTAAAAGTGCGCCTGATCATTTTCGACAAAGAATCGTCGAACAAAGCGATCAAGGACATCAAAGAGCAAGAAGTCTACATGGGTGAAATCCCATTGATGACTGAGAACGGTACCTTTGTAATCAACGGTACCGAGCGTGTTATCGTTTCCCAGCTGCACCGTTCCCCGGGCGTGTTCTTCGACCACGACCGTGGCAAGACGCACAGCTCCGGCAAACTGCTGTACTCCGCGCGCATCATTCCTTACCGCGGTTCGTGGCTGGACTTCGAGTTCGACCCGAAAGACTGCGTATTCGTGCGTATCGACCGTCGTCGCAAGCTGCCAGCCTCGGTACTGCTGCGTGCGCTCGGTTATACCACCGAGGAAGTGCTGGACGCGTTCTACACCACCAACGTATTCCACGTGAAAGGCGAAGGCCTGAGCCTGGAGCTGGTGCCTCAGCGCCTGCGTGGTGAAGTTGCTGTTCTCGACATCCAGGACGACAAAGGCAAGGTGATTGTTGAGCAGGGCCGTCGTATTACTGCCCGCCACATCAACCAGCTGGAAAAAGCCGGGATCAAAGAGCTGGACGTGCCTCTGGATTACGTTCTGGGTCGTACCACCGCCAAGGCGATCGTGCACCCGGCTACCGGTGAGATCCTGGCAGAGTGCAATACCGAGCTGTCGACCGAGATCCTGGCGAAAATCGCCAAGGCCGGCGTCGTACGCATCGAAACTCTGTACACCAACGACATCGACTGCGGTCCGTTCGTCTCCGACACTCTGAAGATCGACTCCACCAGCAACCAATTGGAAGCGCTGGTCGAGATCTATCGCATGATGCGTCCAGGCGAGCCGCCAACCAAAGACGCTGCCGAGACCCTGTTCAACAACCTGTTCTTCAGCCCTGAGCGCTATGACCTGTCTGCGGTCGGCCGGATGAAGTTCAACCGTCGTATCGGTCGTACCGAGATCGAAGGTTCGGGCGTGCTGTGCAAGGAAGACATCGTCGCGGTACTGAAGACTCTGGTCGACATCCGTAACGGTAAAGGCATCGTCGACGACATCGACCACCTGGGTAACCGTCGTGTTCGCTGCGTAGGCGAAATGGCCGAGAACCAGTTCCGCGTTGGCCTGGTACGTGTTGAGCGTGCGGTCAAAGAGCGTCTGTCGATGGCTGAAAGCGAAGGCCTGATGCCGCAAGACCTGATCAACGCCAAGCCAGTGGCTGCGGCGGTGAAAGAGTTCTTCGGTTCCAGCCAGCTGTCGCAGTTCATGGACCAGAACAACCCGCTGTCCGAGATCACCCACAAGCGTCGTGTCTCTGCACTCGGCCCTGGCGGTCTGACTCGTGAGCGCGCGGGCTTCGAAGTCCGTGACGTACACCCGACTCACTACGGTCGTGTCTGCCCGATTGAAACGCCTGAAGGTCCGAACATCGGTCTGATCAACTCGCTGGCTGCTTACGCTCGCACCAACCAGTACGGCTTCCTCGAGAGCCCGTACCGCGTGGTGAAAGAGGGTGTGGTCACCGACGACATCGTGTTCCTGTCCGCCATTGAAGAAGCCGATCACGTGATCGCGCAGGCTTCGGCGACCATGAACGAGCAGAAAGTACTGATCGACGAACTGGTTGCCGTACGTCACCTGAACGAATTCACCGTCAAGGCGCCGGAAGACGTCACCTTGATGGACGTTTCGCCGAAGCAGGTAGTTTCGGTTGCAGCGTCGCTGATTCCGTTCCTCGAGCACGACGACGCCAACCGTGCGTTGATGGGTTCGAACATGCAGCGTCAGGCTGTGCCAACCCTGCGCGCTGACAAGCCGCTGGTCGGTACCGGCATGGAGCGTAACGTGGCTCGCGACTCCGGCGTTTGCGTCGTGGCTCGTCGTGGCGGCGTGATCGACTCCGTTGATGCCAGCCGTATCGTGGTTCGCGTTGCCGATGACGAAGTTGAAACCGGCGAAGCTGGTGTCGACATCTACAACCTGACCAAATACACCCGCTCGAACCAGAACACCTGCATCAACCAGCGTCCGCTGGTGAGCAAGGGTGATCGTGTTCAGCGTGGCGACATCATGGCCGACGGCCCGTCCACCGACATGGGTGAACTGGCGCTGGGTCAGAACATGCGCATCGCGTTCATGGCATGGAACGGCTTCAACTTCGAAGACTCCATCTGCCTGTCCGAGCGTGTGGTTCAGGAAGACCGTTTCACCACGATCCACATTCAGGAACTGACCTGTGTGGCTCGTGACACCAAGCTTGGCCCAGAGGAAATCACTGCGGACATCCCTAACGTGGGTGAAGCTGCACTGAACAAGCTGGACGAAGCCGGTATCGTTTACGTAGGTGCTGAAGTCGGCGCAGGCGACATCCTGGTAGGTAAGGTCACTCCGAAAGGCGAGACCCAACTCACTCCGGAAGAAAAACTGCTGCGCGCAATCTTCGGTGAGAAAGCCAGCGACGTTAAAGACACTTCCCTGCGTGTGCCCACCGGCACCAAAGGTACTGTCATCGACGTACAGGTCTTCACTCGTGACGGCGTTGAGCGTGATGCTCGTGCCCTGTCGATCGAGAAGTCCCAGCTGGACGAGATCCGCAAGGATCTGAACGAAGAGTTCCGCATCGTTGAAGGCGCGACCTTCGAGCGTCTGCGTTCCGCTCTGGTAGGCCACAAGGCTGAGGGTGGCGCGGGCCTGAAGAAAGGTCAGGACATCACCGACGAAGTACTCGACGGTCTTGAGCATGGTCAGTGGTTCAAACTGCGCATGGCTGAAGATGCTCTGAACGAGCAGCTCGAGAAGGCCCAGGCCTACATCGTTGATCGTCGCCGTCTGCTGGACGACAAGTTCGAAGACAAGAAGCGCAAACTGCAGCAGGGCGATGACCTGGCTCCAGGTGTGCTGAAAATCGTCAAGGTTTACCTGGCAATCCGTCGTCGCATCCAGCCGGGCGACAAGATGGCCGGTCGTCACGGTAACAAAGGTGTGGTCTCCGTGATCATGCCGGTTGAAGACATGCCGCACGATGCCAATGGCACACCGGTCGACGTCGTCCTCAATCCACTGGGCGTACCTTCGCGTATGAACGTTGGTCAGATCCTTGAAACCCACCTCGGCCTCGCGGCCAAAGGTCTGGGCGAGAAGATCAACCGGATGGTCGAAGAGCAGCGTAAAGTCGCTGAACTGCGTACTTTCCTGGACGAGATCTACAACCAGATCGGCGGTCGTAACGAAGATCTGGACAGCTTCTCCGATCAGGAAATCCTGGATCTGGCGAAGAACCTGCGTGGCGGTGTTCCAATGGCCACTCCAGTGTTCGACGGTGCCAAGGAAAGCGAAATCAAGGCCATGCTGAAACTGGCAGACCTGCCAGAAAGCGGCCAGATGCAGCTGACCGACGGCCGTACCGGCAACAAGTTCGAGCGTCCAGTTACCGTTGGCTACATGTACATGCTGAAGCTGAACCACTTGGTAGACGACAAGATGCATGCGCGTTCTACCGGTTCGTACAGCCTGGTTACCCAGCAGCCGCTGGGTGGTAAGGCGCAGTTCGGTGGTCAGCGTTTCGGGGAGATGGAGGTTTGGGCACTGGAAGCATACGGTGCTGCTTACACTCTGCAAGAAATGCTCACAGTGAAGTCGGACGATGTGAACGGCCGGACCAAGATGTACAAAAACATCGTGGACGGCGATCACCGTATGGAGCCGGGCATGCCCGAGTCCTTCAACGTGTTGATCAAGGAAATTCGTTCCCTCGGCATCGATATCGATCTGGAAACCGAATAACACGTGACGCGATCGAGAGCGGGGCAGGATTGCCCGCTCTCTGCTCCGCCAGGAGGAAAGGCCTTGAAAGACCTACTGAATTTGCTGAAAAACCAGGGTCAAGTCGAAGAGTTCGACGCCATCCGTATCGGATTGGCCTCGCCTGAGATGATCCGCTCGTGGTCGTTCGGTG
Organism: Pseudomonas sp. IT-P2; assembly: GCF_949767575.1. Taxonomy (NCBI): domain Bacteria; kingdom Pseudomonadati; phylum Pseudomonadota; class Gammaproteobacteria; order Pseudomonadales; family Pseudomonadaceae; genus Pseudomonas; species Pseudomonas sp. IT-P2. The sequence continues at coordinate 7,960 of NZ_CATKQA010000015.1, forward strand.
AAGTTAAAAAGCCGGAAACCATCAACTACCGTACGTTCAAACCTGAGCGTGACGGTCTGTTCTGCGCCAAGATCTTTGGCCCGGTAAAGGATTACGAGTGCCTGTGCGGTAAGTACAAGCGCTTGAAGCACCGTGGTGTGATCTGCGAGAAGTGCGGCGTTGAAGTTGCACTGGCCAAGGTTCGTCGTGAGCGCATGGCGCACATCGAACTGGCTTCGCCGGTTGCCCACATCTGGTTCCTGAAATCGCTGCCGTCCCGTATCGGCCTGCTGATGGATATGACCCTGCGTGATATCGAACGCGTTCTCTACTTCGAGAGCTATGTCGTTATCGATCCGGGCATGACCACTCTTGAAAAAGGTCAGTTGCTGAACGACGAGCAGTACTTCGAAGCGCTGGAAGAGTTTGGTGACGATTTCGACGCCCGCATGGGTGCCGAAGCTGTCCGCGAACTGCTGCACGCTATCGACCTGGAACACGAGATTGGCCGTCTGCGTGAAGAAATTCCGCAAACCAACTCCGAAACCAAGATCAAGAAGCTGTCCAAGCGTCTGAAGTTGATGGAAGCCTTCCAGGGTTCCGGCAACCTGCCAGAGTGGATGGTGCTGACCGTTCTGCCGGTTCTGCCGCCAGATCTGCGTCCACTGGTCCCGCTGGATGGCGGTCGTTTCGCGACTTCCGACCTCAACGACTTGTATCGTCGAGTGATCAACCGTAACAACCGTTTGAAGCGCCTGCTGGATCTGTCCGCTCCGGACATCATCGTGCGCAACGAAAAGCGTATGTTGCAGGAAGCTGTCGATGCACTGCTCGACAACGGTCGTCGTGGCCGCGCTATTACCGGTTCGAACAAGCGCCCTCTGAAATCCCTGGCTGACATGATCAAGGGTAAGCAAGGTCGTTTCCGTCAGAACTTGCTCGGTAAGCGTGTTGACTACTCCGGTCGTTCGGTAATTACCGTTGGTCCGACCCTGCGTCTGCACCAGTGCGGTCTGCCGAAGAAGATGGCTCTCGAGCTGTTCAAGCCGTTCATTTTCGGCAAGCTGGAAATGCGTGGTCTGGCGACCACCATCAAAGCGGCCAAGAAAATGGTCGAGCGCGAACTGCCAGAGGTTTGGGACGTTCTTGCGGAAGTGATTCGCGAACACCCGGTTCTTCTCAACCGTGCACCGACCCTTCACCGTCTGGGTATCCAGGCGTTTGAACCGGTACTGATCGAAGGTAAGGCTATCCAGCTGCACCCTCTGGTCTGCGCCGCGTACAACGCCGACTTCGACGGCGACCAAATGGCCGTGCACGTACCGCTGACGCTGGAAGCCCAGCTCGAAGCGCGTGCGTTGATGATGTCGACCAACAACATTCTGTCGCCAGCCAACGGTGAGCCAATCATCGTTCCGTCGCAGGACGTTGTATTGGGTCTCTACTACATGACTCGTGAAGCGATCAACGCCAAGGGCGAAGGTCGTGTGTTCGCGGATCTGCAGGAAGTTGACCGTGTGTTCCGTGCCGGCGAAGCCGCACTGCACGCCAAGATCAAGGTTCGTATCAACGAAACCGTGAACGATCGTGACGGCAACAGCGTGAACAACACCCGTATCGTCGACACCACTGTCGGCCGTGCGCTGCTGTTCCAGGTTGTGCCAAAAGGTCTGTCGTTCGACGTCGTCAACCTGCCGATGAAGAAAAAGGCGATCTCCAAGCTGATCAACCAGTGCTACCGCGTGGTTGGTCTGAAAGAGACCGTGATCTTCGCTGACCAGTTGATGTACACCGGTTTTGCCTACTCGACCATCTCCGGCGTTTCCATCGGTGTTAACGACTTCGTTATCCCGGACGAAAAAGCCCGCATCATCGGTGCTGCCACCGACGAAGTGAAAGAAATCGAGAGCCAGTACGCCTCCGGCCTGGTAACCCAGGGCGAGAAGTACAACAAAGTGATCGACCTTTGGTCGAAAGCGAACGACGAAGTCTCCAAGGCGATGATGGCCAACCTCTCGAAAGAGAAAGTCATCGACCGTCACGGCGACGAAGTCGAGCAAGAATCGTTCAACTCGATGTACATGATGGCCGACTCGGGTGCGCGGGGTTCCGCAGCACAGATTCGTCAGCTGGCCGGTATGCGTGGTCTGATGGCCAAGCCGGACGGTTCCATCATTGAAACGCCGATTACTGCGAACTTCCGTGAAGGTCTGAGCGTACTCCAGTACTTCATCTCGACTCACGGTGCTCGTAAAGGTCTGGCGGATACCGCGTTGAAAACTGCGAACTCCGGTTACCTGACTCGTCGTCTGGTAGACGTGGCGCAGGATCTGGTCGTGACCGAGATCGATTGCGGCACCGAACACGGTCTGCTGATGACTCCGCACATTGAAGGCGGTGACGTTGTAGAACCGTTGGGTGAGCGCGTATTGGGTCGTGTCATCGCCCGTGACGTATTCAAGCCGGGTACCGAGGACGTTATCGTTCCTGCAGGCACTCTGGTAGACGAGAAGTGGGTTGAGTTCATCGAGCTGAACAGCATCGACGAAGTAATCGTGCGTTCGCCGATCAGCTGCGAAACCCGCTATGGCATTTGCGCCAAGTGCTACGGCCGTGACCTGGCTCGTGGTCACCAGGTGAACATCGGTGAAGCGGTCGGCGTTATCGCTGCCCAGTCCATCGGTGAGCCGGGTACCCAGTTGACGATGCGTACGTTCCACATCGGTGGTGCGGCAAGCCGTACTTCCGCAGCCGACAGCGTTCAGGTGAAGAATGGCGGTACCGTCCGTCTGCACAACCTGAAACACGTTGAGCGTTTGGATGGCAACCTGGTTGCTGTGTCTCGTTCCGGTGAGCTGGCAATCGCTGACGACTTCGGTCGTGAGCGCGAGCGTTACAAGCTGCCGTACGGTGCCGTGATTTCGGTTAAAGAAGGTGACAAGGTCGACGCTGGCGCAATCGTGGCCAAGTGGGATCCGCACACTCACCCGATCGTTACCGAAATGAAAGGTACCGTGACCTACGTGGGCATGGAAGAAGGCATCACGATCAAGCGTCAGACTGACGAACTGACCGGTATGACCAACATTGAAGTACTCGATGCCAAAGACCGTCCGGCTGCCGGCAAGGACATCCGTCCTGCGGTGAAGATGGTCGATGACAACGGCAAGGATCTGTTGCTGCCAGGCACTGACGTTATCGCTCAGTACTTCCTGCCAGCCAACGCTCTGGTCGGTGTTGCGGACGGTGCGAAGATTGCGATCGGTGATGTTATCGCTCGTATCCCGCAAGAAACTTCGAAAACCCGTGACATCACCGGTGGTCTGCCGCGTGTTGCCGACCTGTTCGAAGCCCGTCGTCCGAAAGAGGCGTCGATTCTGGCTGAAGTCAGCGGCACCATCGCGTTCGGTAAAGAGACCAAGGGCAAGCGCCGTCTGGTCATTACCCCGAACGACGGTAGCGATCCGTACGAAGAGCTGATTCCGAAGTGGCGTCACCTGAACGTGTTCGAAGGCGAACAGGTAAACCGCGGCGAAGTTATCTCCGACGGTCCGAGCGATCCGCATGACATCCTGCGTCTGCTGGGTGTAAGCGCGTTGGCCAAGTACATCGTCAACGAGATCCAGGACGTTTACCGCCTGCAAGGCGTGAAGATCAACGACAAGCACATCGAGACCATCCTGCGTCAGATGCTGCGTAAAGTTGAGATCTCCGAGTCCGGCGACTCCAGCTTCATCAAGGGCGACCAGATGGAACTGACTCACGTTCTGGTAGAGAACGAGCGTCTGAATGCGGAAGACAAGTTTGTCTCCAAGTTCACCCGCGTTCTGCTGGGTATCACCAAGGCGTCGTTGTCGACCGAATCGTTCATCTCGGCGGCTTCCTTCCAGGAAACCACCCGCGTACTGACCGAAGCGGCCGTAACCGGCAAGCGCGATTACCTGCGCGGCCTGAAAGAAAACGTGGTCGTGGGTCGTCTGATCCCGGCCGGTACCGGTCTGGCTTATCACAGCGAGCGCAAGCGTCGTCGTGATGCAGACAAGCCGTTGCGCGTGAGCGCCAGTGAAGTGGAAGCAGCACTGACCGAAGCGCTGAACTCGAGCGGTAACTGAGTTCTGCGAAAAATGAGCTGAGGCCCTGATCAAGCCGTTCATCGAATCGAGACAATTTGTCGAGGTTCGACGAGCGGGGAGGTCGGGGCCTTGCCTTGACTGGGGACAAGATCCTCTTTAGACTCTTGATCCCCTAAATTTGGCGGGAATTCGTTCCTGCCATTTTGCTTTTCTTGCAAGACAATAGCGTCGCAAGACAACAGTGGAGCTAGTAGATGGCAACTATCAACCAGCTGGTACGTCAGCCGCGTAAGCGTATCGTCGAGAAATCCGACGTGCCTGCGCTGCAGAACTGCCCGCAACGTCGTGGCGTGTGCACCCGTGTGTACACCACTACGCCGAAAAAACCTAACTCGGCACTGCGTAAAGTATGCCGTGTGCGTCTGACCAACGGTTTCGAGGTTTCCTCGTACATCGGTGGTGAAGGCCACAACCTGCAAGAGCACAGCGTGGTACTGATCCGCGGCGGTCGTGTAAAAGACTTGCCAGGTGTTCGTTACCACACCGTTCGCGGCTCCTTGGATACTTCCGGCGTTAAAGGCCGTAACCAGGGTCGTTCGAAGTACGGTACCAAGCGTCCGAAGTAATCGGCCGTTTTGCAGATTTTCATTTTATTGAGTCGATAAGAGTAAGGTCGGGCGCGCATCCACTGGATCTGTCCCGAGCTAACCTGAAGACCGTTTGAGGGCTTATCAATGCCAAGACGTCGCGTAGCAGCAAAGCGTGAGATTCTGGACGATCCGAAATACGGAAGCCAAATCCTCGCCAAATTCATGAACCACGTTATGGAAAGCGGCAAGAAAGCCGTTGCCGAGCGTATCGTTTATGGTGCCCTGGAAACCGTTGCGGCTCGCAAGACCGGCACCGATCCCCTGGAACTCTTCGAAAAAGCACTCGACGCCATCGCTCCGCTGGTCGAAGTGAAGTCGCGCCGCGTTGGTGGTGCTACTTACCAGGTTCCGGTCGAGGTTCGTCCGTCCCGTCGTAACGCTCTGGCAATGCGCTGGTTGGTAGACTTCGCCCGCAAGCGCGGCGAGAAGTCTATGGCTCTGCGCTTGGCTGGCGAGCTGCTGGATGCTGCTGAAGGTAAAGGTGCTGCTGTTAAGAAGCGTGAAGACGTGCACCGTATGGCCGAAGCTAACAAAGCTTTCTCGCACTACCGCTTCTAATTTTAGCTTCACTAATTTTGCGAGGGCTTTATGGCTCGTACTACTCCGATTAGTCGCTACCGTAACATCGGTATCGTCGCACACGTGGATGCTGGTAAAACCACCACCACCGAGCGCGTCCTTTTTTACACTGGCAAAAGTCACAAAATGGGCGAGGTGCATGACGGCGCCGCGACCACAGACTGGATGGTTCAGGAACAGGAGCGTGGTATTACCATTACTTCTGCTGCCATTACCGCCTTCTGGAAAGGTTCCGAGAAGCAGTACCCGCACGAGCATCGCTTCAACGTAATCGATACCCCGGGCCACGTAGACTTCACCATTGAAGTAGAGCGTTCCCTGCGCGTACTCGACGGCGCTGTCGTTGTGTTCTGCGGTACTTCGGGTGTTGAGCCTCAGTCGGAAACCGTATGGCGTCAGGCCAACAAATACGGCGTTCCACGTCTTGTTTACGTAAACAAGATGGACCGTGCTGGTGCCAACTTCCTGCGCGTGATCGGTCAGATCAAGCAGCGTCTGGGTCACACTCCGGTGCCGATCCAGCTGGCTATCGGTTCGGAAGACAACTTCCAGGGCCAGATCGACCTGATCAACATGCAAGCTGTCTACTGGAATGACTCTGACAAGGGTATGGTTCCAGTTCGCAAGGAAATCCCTGCGGACATGCTCGAGCTGGCTGAAGAATGGCGCAACAACATGGTTGAAGCCGCCGCCGAAGCCAACGAAGACCTGATGAACAAGTACCTGGAAGGTGAAGAGCTGTCGATCGCCGAGATCAAGGCTGCTTTGCGTGCGCGTACTATCGCCGGCGAAATCGTTCTGGCTGTTTGCGGTTCTTCGTTCAAGAACAAGGGCGTTCCCCTGGTTCTCGACGCCGTTATCGACTTCCTGCCTGCTCCGACCGACATTCCTGCTATCAAGGGTTCCAACCCTGATAACGAGGAAGAAGAGATGGAGCGTCATGCAAGCGACGACGAGCCGTTCGCGGCCCTGGCGTTCAAGATCGCTACCGACCCGTTCGTGGGTACCTTGACCTTCGTCCGTGTTTACTCGGGCGTGTTGAACTCCGGCGACGGCGTGATCAACTCGGTTAAAGGCAAGAAAGAGCGCGTGGGTCGTATGGTGCAAATGCACGCAAACGCCCGTGAAGAGATCAAGGAAGTACGCGCTGGCGACATCGCGGCCCTGATCGGCATGAAGGACGTCACCACTGGTGAAACCCTCTGCAACGCTGACAAGCCAATCATCCTGGTTCGCATGGACTTCCCGGAGCCTGTTATTTCGGTTGCCGTAGAGCCTAAGACCAAGGATGACCAGGAAAAAATGGGTATCGCTCTGGGCAAACTTGCTCAGGAAGACCCGTCTTTCCGCGTTAAAACTGATGAAGAGACTGGTCAAACGATCATCTCCGGCATGGGCGAGCTGCACCTGGACATCCTGGTTGACCGGATGCGCCGTGAGTTCAACGTCGAAGCCAACATCGGCAAGCCACAGGTTTCGTACCGTGAGCGCATCACGAAGAACTGCGAAATCGAAGGCAAGTTCGTTCGTCAGTCCGGCGGTCGTGGCCAGTTCGGTCACTGCTGGATTCGCTTTGCTCCTGCTGACGAAGGTCAGGAAGGTCTGCAATTCCTGAACGAAGTAGTGGGTGGTGTGGTTCCTAAGGAATACATCCCGGCTATCCAGAAGGGTATCGAAGAGCAGATGAAGAACGGCGTTGTTGCCGGCTATCCGCTGATCGGCCTGAAGGCTACCGTGTTCGATGGTTCTTACCACGACGTCGACTCCAACGAGATGGCGTTTAAAGTGGCTGCTTCCATGGCGACCAAGCAACTGGCCCAGAAGGGCGGTGGTGAGTTGCTCGAGCCGATCATGGCGGTAGAGGTTGTTACGCCTGAAGACTATATGGGTGATGTGATGGGCGACCTTAACCGTCGTCGCGGCATGATCCAGGGTATGGAAGACACAGTGTCCGGCAAGGTTATCCGTGCCGAGGTTCCACTGGGTGAGATGTTCGGTTATGCGACCGACGTTCGTTCCATGTCCCAGGGTCGCGCAAGCTACTCTATGGAATTCAAAAAATACGATACGGCTCCGTCGCACATCGTCGAATCCGTTACCAAAAAACAAGGCTGATTCAGCCCCTTTAGGCTAGGAGTTAATTGTCGTGGCTAAAGAAAAATTTGATCGTTCCCTACCGCACGTAAACGTTGGCACCATCGGCCACGTTGACCACGGTAAAACCACTCTGACCGCTGCTCTGACTCGCGTCTGCTCCGAAGTTTTCGGTTCGGCCGTAGTTGAATTCGACAAGATCGACAGCGCA
>NZ_CATKQA010000016.1:0-6856 GCF_949767575.1 Pseudomonas sp. IT-P2
GTGTGGTCATTAAAGCAGCATTCCTAGAAGTCCGTTTAGGCAACCGAAATCCCAACGGGCAGTTGTTAAGTTCAGGTGCCAGGATTTCGTCAACTACAACTATTACTTTTTATTTAAAGGACGTTCCTACTAGTCATAAATATTCTCGGATATGGAGTTCATGGTTTCCCGATGGTAGCAACAATACTGATATTGCGATTACAGATCGGAACTTGGGGGATCCTCCGGCTAGTCCTCACAGTAGGGGCGTCCCGAGCAATGGCAATCCTTTGTACTACTGGGCTGATACCTCGGACAAATTTAGTGACGATGGCCCTGCTCCAGAGTTTGTTTATGGTGGAGAGTTTGTTATCTACTGGATTTAGAACAAAGAGTAAAAGTAAAGGGAAAAGGGATAGAAATGGGGACGCATTTATTTTCCTGTCCCCCTGAAAAGCCGCCCTCCCTTCAACCGGGAGGGCGGCTTTTGTCGTTTCGGGTCAAGCCAAGGCACTTGTTGAATAGTGTTGAAGGTTATGTCCGCAAAGCCACGCAACCTTGCGCCATTGCCTACGCATCCGCCAGAATCCGCCGGCTTGTGCGCCTTGGGGGCGGGTTCTATTGTTTGGCGGTCGCTGACTTTTCAGTGATCGGGTTTAGCAGCTCGGCAATTCTCAGGGCACGCGGGTCTCGCTATTACGTTATGGCGGCTTTGCGTGGGGCACTTCGGTGCGCCGGGATCCTTGAGCCTGGTCTGCTAACCCGCGTACAGCCGCCACCTCCTCGTTTAGCAGCGATGGTTGACGGCTCCATTTCTCAAGGAGCTTTACCATGATCAAACCAACGCCAAACCCGCCCGAAGTCGATTCGACTTCCCCCTACGAAACCCTCGACTCCAAGAAATTCCACGAAGCCGCCGAGCGCGCCCTCGATCATTACCTCAATCCCCTCCTCCCCCGAAAACCGCTGCTCAAACCCAACACCCGCTACCTCATCGCCCCCGGCATCGACAGCGAAGAACTGCTGGCCGACGCCTGCGAAACCCTGACCTCGGCCAAGGTCATGGCCAATGACTTCGCCGGGCTGGTGGACGGCTCGCAGCGGCATGTGCTTTTGGGGATTGCGCAGTTGATCATGCTGGGGGAACTGGCGGTGAATCGGGTGCTGGATAATCTGGAGTTGAAGGCTGAGGCGTCCGCTGTAGCCTGAGCAAAGAAAAACCCGCCGCCTGATCGTTCCCACGCTCTGCGTGGGAATGCAGCCCGGGACGCTCCGCGTCCCAAAGAGCGGACGCAGAGCGTCCATTGAGGCATTCCCACGCGGACGGTTCGACGCCTCGACGTGGGAACGATCAAGTGTTTCGAGGTGGGGGCGATCGACGCGCAAAAAAACCCGCCGTCCCGTTTGATCGGGGCGGCGGGTTTTGTCGTTTCAGCGTTCAGATCAAACCGTATCCACCTTCAACGAATGATCATTGAGCATGCCGTTGATGATCGTCGCCGTGTCGTGCCCGCTGGCGATCAAGCCCCCCGCCCCCGGTGTCACGCCGTAGTGGCTGGCCAGGTTGACGCCGGCCAGGTCGATGGTCTGGTTCGGCGTGGCGCCGGCCATGGCGCTGACGTCGATGCTGGTCATGAGCGAGGCGCCGCTGCCGGTGACGGTGAAGTGCAGGTAGTCATCCAGTGACGCCGAGGTGCCGTTTTCACCTTGCAGCAGTTGCGACAGGTCGAGCTTGTCGGTGCCGGGGGTGAAGTCAGTGACGAGGTCGTGACCGCTGTTGCCCTTGAGCCACTGGAAGGTGTCAGCGCCCGGCCCGCCGGTGAGGGTGTTGTTGCCCATCCCGCCGATCAGCAGGTCATCGCCCCCGCCGCCGTTGAGGATGTCGTTGCCCAGGCCGCCGTTGATCACGTTGTTATTGTTGTCGCCGGTGAGGGTGTCATTGAAGTTCGAGCCGACGAGGTTTTCGATGCCGGTCAGGGTGTCTGTGCCGGCGCCAATGGTGTTTTGCGTACCGAGCAGGCCGAGGTTGACCGTCACCCCGGCGGTCGCATGGGCGTAGCTGGCGGTGTCGATGCCGGTTCCGCCGTCGAGCAGGTCGTTGCCCGGGCCGCTGTAGAGCAAGTCGTTGCCGGCGCCGCCGTGCAGTTCGTTGTTGCCGGAACCTGCGGTCAGTACATCGTTGCCGTCGCCGGCGTTGATGATGTTGTCGCCGGTGCCCGCCACCAGTACGTCATCGCCCGAGGTGCCGGTGAGGGTGTGGCCGTCCTGATAGCTGATGGTCACGTTCGCCGTGTCGCTGCCGCCGTGGTTGTCGTTGGCGGTGTAGGTGCCGTGGTAGTCCGGGGTGATGTCGTGGGCCCCGGCGTAGTTGAGGGTCATGGTCAGCTGATAGTTTTCCGCCGCGTTGACGTTGTTGCCCGTGGTGTTGCTGATGTTGGTGATGTGGATCTGGTAGACGCCGTCGGACGTCGCTGTCAGGGTCTGGCCGTCCGCGAGGGCGATGTACGCGCCGCCGTTGATCGAGTACTCCATGGTGATGTGACCGGCCGCCAGGTTGTGGTCAAGGTTGAGGGTTTCACCCTGGCGCAGGTTGACGGTGATGCGGTCTTCATCGTTGGCGTTGGTGTTGGTCACCGCACCGAGGTAACCGCTGACCACCAGCACGGCGGTCATGGTCGCGGCGTTGGCGCTGAACGAGTTACGCACGTTGGCCAGGTTCTGGTTGGCGGCGGTGTTGGCGTTGGTGCCGGTGAAGCTGATCGCCCCGCTGCCGGTGAAGTCTGCCGATCTGGAGATCCAGCCGGTGTTGAACGAGGTTGGCGTGGCGTTGAGGGTGTCGCCGTTGGGGTCGGTGTCGTTGGCCAGCAACAGCTCGCCCGGCAACACGATGTTGCCCGACAGCACGTTGGTGATGACGTGGTCGTCCGCCGCCACCGGAGGCGCGTTGGGGATCACTTTCACGGTAAGGGTCGAACTGGCGAGGTCGCCATCGTTGTCGCTGAGGGTAAAGCCAATGTTCTCGGTGATCACCACGGCGGTGGTTTTTTGCGAGGTGTAGCTGTAGTCGCCGGTGTCGAGGTTGACCACCAGGGTGCCGCTGTTGTTGGTGGCGATGCTCAGGGTGTTGTTCACCGTGTTGAACGTGCCGTGGTTGGCGCCACCGCTGGCGGTCAGCGAACCCTGGCCGCCGTTGGCTTTCGGGTCATAGGTGTAAGTGGTGCCGTCGACCACGATGGATTTGATGAACCCGCCATCGGCGCCGAACGTGCCGCCCTCGCCGATCAACGAACCGGTGACCGGCGCCCCTTCGACGGTGCCGGACAGCACCGAGTTGAGCTGGTTGAGGTCGGTGACCACCACCGCGTTGGTGTTGGTGTGCGTGATGCCGTCATACGCCAGCGGATCGAGGTTGGCGTTGCTCACGCCGCTGCCCAGGCCGATCGCGTAGTTCTTGATGTTGTTGGCATCGAGGAACGCCTTGAGCGTCGCTTCGTCGGCGGTGCCGATGTCACCCTCGTTGGGTTTGCCGTCGGAGAAGAAGTAGCCGACGTTTTGCGCCCCGGTGAGTTTGCCCGAGGTGTTGAACGCGTTGTACATGGTCGCCACGGCCGCATCGTAGTTGGTGCCGCCGCCCGCGCTGAGGCCGGCCAGAAGGGTCTTGGCCGTCGCGACATCGACCCACACCGAAGTGCGGTCGGTGGCGTTGCTGCTGAAGGTGACGAGCTGCACTTTCACATCGCCCAGATCGTCGTACTTGTCGAGCAAGGCGCTGATCGCCTGCTTGGCCAGTTCCAGCCGCGACAGGCCCGGCACGCCGGAGGCATCGGCCATGCTGCCGGAGATGTCGAGGACGATGAGGATGTTGGAGTCGATCTCCACCGCCGCCACCGAACGATCCGACGCCACCGCTTTTGGCACGTCGTCGACGATGTTGACCACGATGGTGCTGGTGGTGCTGTTGCCCAGCGCATCGGTGGCTTTGTAGGTGAAGCTTTCGCTCAGGGTGTTCGGCCCGTCGTTGGCGTTCGGCGTGGTTTTCGGCGCCGAGGTCAGGGTGTAGGTGTAGGTGCCGTCGGCGTTGAGCTGGATCTGCCCGTATGTGCCGGTGGCGCTGCCGACCAGGGTGTAAGTGATCGCCCCGCTGCCGCCGCTGACCGAACCGACCAGCGTGCCGGTCGCGGTTTCGCCGGTGTTGCCCGGGTCGCTGCCGGTGACCGTGCCGGGGGCCAGGTCTTGCCCGTCCTTGGTCAGGTCGAGGGCTTTTTCGTAGACGGTCACGTCCTGATCGGTCGAGGCCACGAGTTTGCTGTCGGCGACGTTGACGGTGATGGTGGTGGTGCTTTCGTCGCCGTCACTGTCGCGGATGGTGTAGGTGAAGGTGTCGGTGGCGCCCGGCGGGCTCACCGAGTTCGGGTTGCTGTGATAGACCGCATTGCCGGCCGCATCGAGGGTCAGGTAACCGTAGTTGCCGTTGATGTTGCTGTTGAGGCCGCCGATGGCCGAGGTCGCGGTGTTGCCGCCGGCGCGCACGCCGACCACGATCGCCGCGCCATCTGCGCCGCTGATGTCATTGCCCAGCACGCTGATATTGACCGTGCCGCCCTCCGCCACCGAGCCGGTGTCGGGTTTGGCAGTCGGCAGGTCGTCGATGATGTTGACGTTGATCTGCCCGGTCGCCGTGCTGCCGTCGGTGTCGGTCGCCACCACGTTGAAGTTCTCGGTGATGCTGTTGGCGCCGTTGGCGTTCGGGTGGGTTTCGTTATCCACCAGGGTGTAGCTGTAACTCACCACGCCGGTGGTCGGGTTGTAACCGGTGATGGTCAGCGTGCTGCCCAGCGGGGTGACGGTCGATTGCGGGAAGCCGGCCGCCACGCCGTTGGTCATCACGGCGATGCCGCCCACGGTCAGGGTTTGCAGACCGTCGAGGGCGGTGACGGTGAAGGTGCCGCTCTGGGTCAGCGCCGGGGTGTCGGGACTGGTGCCGTCGCTGAGGTTTTTCTCGTAAACGGTCAGCTCGCCGCCATACACGTCGAGACCGTTGAGGACCACCGGATCGTCGTTGTTGTGAATGTTCAGCACCAGGTTGGCGGTGCTGGTGTCGCCGTCGGCATCGGTCAGCGTGTAGGTGAAGGTCTCGGTGCCGTTGCCACCGCCGTGCAGGTTTTTGAAATCCGCATCGTTGGTGTTCAGCGTGTAGGTGTACGTGCCGTTGGCATTCAGCACCAGGGTGCCGTAAGTGCCGGTGAAGGTGCCGGGGGTGATCGGGCCGGCATTCGGACCGGTTGCCACCACGTCGGCGCCCTGCACGTCGTTGGTCAGCACGTTGCCGTTGAGGGTCAACTGGGTTTCCGATGCGGTGCTGGCGTTGCTGTCGTTGATCGCCTTCGGCACGTCATCGACGATGTTGACCACGAGGGTGCTGGTGACGACGTTGCCCAGCGAATCGGTGGCCTGGTAGGTGAAGGTTTCGGTCAGGGTGTTGGCGCCGTCGTCGGCGTGCGGGGTGGTGCTGGCCGGTGAGGTCAGGGTGTAGGTGTACGTGCCGTTGGGGTTGAGCACGATCTGCCCGTAGTTGCCGGTGGCGCTGCCGACCAGCGCATAGCTGATCGCACCGACCGCGCCGGTGACCGAGCCGACCAGCGTGCCGGACGCGGTTTCCCCGGTGCTGGTCGGATCGCTGCCGGTGACCGTGCCAGGAGCCAGGTCTTGCCCGTCCTTGGTCAGATCGAGGGCTTTTTCGTAGACGGTGACGTCGGTGTCGCTGACCGCGCACAGTTTGCTGTTGTAGACGTCGATGGTAATGGTGGTGGTGCTTTCGTCACCGTCGGAATCGCGCACGGTGTAGGTGAACACATCCACCGCGCCGGGGCCGCTGACGGCATTCGGGTTGCTGTGATAGACCGCGTTGCCGTTGGCGTCGAGGGTCAGGTAGCCGTAGGTGCCGTTGATGTTGCTGTTGAGGCCGCCGATGGCAGAGGTCGAGGTGTCGGAGCCGGCGCGCACGCCCACTACCGCGCCACTGGCTGCCGGGCCGTCGGCGCCGCCGATGTCGTTGTCCAGCACGTTGCCGCTGACGGTGCCGCCCTCCTGCACCGACGTCGCGTCGGGTTTGGCGGTCGGCAGGTCGTCGATGATGTTGACGTTGATTTGCCCGGTGGCGGTGCTGCCGTCGGTGTCCGTCGCCACCACGTTGAAGTTCTCGGTGATGCTGTTGGCGCCGTTGGCGGTCGGATGGGTTTCGTTATCCACCAGGGTGTAGCTGTAGCTGACAACGCCAGTGGCCGGGTTGTAGCCGGTGATGGTCAGCGTGCTGCCCAGCGGGGTGACGGTCGATTGCGGGAAGCCGGCGGCCACGCCGTTGGTCATCACGGCGATGCCGCCCACGGTCAGGGTTTGCAGACCGTCGAGAGCGGTAACGGTGAAGGTGCCGCTCTGGGTCAGCGCCGGGGTGTTGGGGCTGGTGCCGTCGCTGAGGTTTTTCTCGTAGACAGTCAGCTCGCCACCGTTGACGTCGAGGCCGTTGAGGTACACCTGATCGTCGTTGTTGTGGATGTTCAGCACCAGGTTGGCGGTGCTGGTATCGCCATCGGCATCGGTGATGGTGTAGGTGAAGGTTTCGGTGCCGTTGCCACCGCCGTGCAGATTCTTGAAGTCTGCATCGTTGGTGTTCAGCGTGTAGGTGTAGGTGCCGTTGGCATTGAGCACCAGGGTGCCGTAAGTGCCAGTGAAGGTGCCGGGGGTGATCGGGCCGGCATTCGGGCCGGTCGCCACCACGTCGGCGCCTTGCACGTCGTTGGTCAGGACGTTGCCAGTCAGTGTGAGATTGGTTTCCGAAGCGGTGCCGGCGTTGCTGTCGTCCACGCCTTTTGGCAGGTCA
>NZ_CATKQA010000017.1:0-3636 GCF_949767575.1 Pseudomonas sp. IT-P2
TTTGTCGTCCAGAATCTTGTCGATGGTCGGTACGACCACAGGCGTCACGGTGAAATTCCGCTCATCCGAGACCTGCCCCGACCCATAACCCGCCTTGGCCGTGAAGCTGTGCAGTGTTTCGCTCAGCCCGGTGACCGTTTTGCTCCAGATCCCGGTGACCGGGTCTGCGGTTGCGTCGCCTTTATCGGCGTTACCATCCAGAATTTTCACGTCCTGGCCCTTGGCGGCGGTGCCGGTCAGGGTCACGCTGGTTTCGATAGTAACGCTGCCGTTGAGGATTTCCTCATTGCTCTGCGAGCCCATGACCGAAGTGATTTCCGGTTTGTCATCCGCCGCCGTCCCTACGACAAACTTCAACGGATTCGAATGACTGGTCTTGCCCGTCGCATCCCGAACGATGTGATAGCGGATACTCAACTGTTCATCGCGATGGACCTCAAAATACTGCCGTACAAACTCCGCATCGAGCAGAAATTTCACGGCTTTGCCGGCACTCAGTGAGTTGAGGGTTTTGCTGTCCGTAAACAGCAGCACATCTTGGGCATCATACAGTCGCCAGTGCACCACATCCTTGGGCAGGGTCGGGTTATTGACCGGGTCGGGGCAGGTGACTTCGCTGATGCCGTTGGGCAGATCCTTGGGTTCAAACGTACCGTCCTTTTCACCGAGCAGGATGGCCCGAACCAGCTCAAACTTCGGCTCGCCGATATTCAACGGCGAGGCTGGCGGGGAAGGCCTGCGAACGATCTCGCCGTTCTCGTCTTCGCTGAGCACCTCGTACCACACCACCAGGGTGCCGCCTTCGCCGGGTTTCAGGTGCTCGGGGCCTGGCACCAGGACGATGAAACCTTCGAGGTCTTCGGCCTCCGGTGGGGTCGGAAAGACCCAGTCCAGTTCGGGCTCGAAAACGCTGCCATCCGGAAGGGTAATGCTCCAGTGAATTTCAATGGCGTTGTCCGGGGTGATCAGCGGATCGTAGGGGATGCGGACGATCACGTTCGGCAAGTCTGGATTCAGCGCTCCTCCCACCTCACTTTCGACGATGGGGGCTGCCAAGCGTTTGGGCTCGCCGATGATATTGATGAAACGGCCTCTGGAGCGCTGAATGATGCTGTCGCCACGTTCCAGGTCGAAGAAAAACACCCCCTGGGTTTTTGCCAGTGCCCGGGCACCGTCGTTGTCCATCGGTACCGGGACCACCAGCGGTGGTTTTTTGTCGATGGTCTTGCGGGCATCGACCTGGACGGTTTCGCCGTCGAGGGTGGTGCCCTGCAAGCGCATGATGATGGTGTCGTTCTGGTTGAAGACGTCAGGCGATGCTGCAAAGACCTGGAGCAACAATTGCTCTTTACCCAACTGGTCGAGATCGAGTTCGTTCCCATCGGCCTGCTCAAGAATCGGCGCATCCAGCCGCGAGTTGCCGGTGTCGACGACGATGCGCGTTGCCTTGCTCCAGTCCTCGGAATCGTTGTCTGCAAAGTCCCTGACGAAGAGTGCCACCGCGAGCCCCTCGCTTCCGGAGTCACCCTTGTTAAGGATGATGTCTTTGCTGATGTGGATGATGATAGGGTTCTTCACCGGGTCGTCGATCTGCTCCTGGATGACCGGCTCCGACGGCTCCAATTTGCCGCCCCAGCTCACCCAGACCACGTCGCGGACGGCGATGTCGGGGTACGGCAGACTGGAGCCGCTATCGGGTTTGGCCACGACCAGAACGTCCACACCGTTTTCGGCGGTGTCCTTGTCGACACCGTCCTGGACAATTTCCGCCGGCCTGAACGCTACGTGCAGGTTGGAGTGCCCCTGCCCGGGATCGGTGTCCTGGCCGGCGGGGATTTCCAGTTTGACCTTGAGTTTGAGCGGTGGCGTAAAAGGCTCTGGCGCCTGGTTGTAGCGCGTCACCCGATAGGCCAGATCCCAAGAGCCGCTTTGAAAAATGCCCGGTGGGACGAACAGGGTGGCACGCTGGGTCAGTTCGGCGGGCTGGGTTATGGTTAGACGATCGACCATCTTGTCGTTAATCAACAGCTCAACCTTGTCGCCCAGACTTTTGTTCGACCAGACCGGGATCTGCACTTTCATGCCCAGAGTGGGGAAGTTGAGCAGCGCGGCGGCGCGGTTGATGGCCCACTCTCCGCTCGGCAGCAGCTTGGCGCCGGGGATGTCTGGGGCGAGCAGGGCGAGTGTGCCAATGGCTTTTTTGGGTTGGACGAGCATGACGGTAACTCCTGCCGAAAGATATGGACGGTGGAGTGATTGAGCGAGTAAAGGGGGGATTTGGCTACTGTCAGATGTGACAGGTGGGAGAGGTTTTTCGACCGACGGTCGCATACGTGTACTTCTGGTCAGGCGGTTTTGCTCAGGCGCCGGTCATAACGAAAACGGCCGCGAGGACCGTTTTCGATTGTTCGCTGATCACCAGGTAGTCATCGAATCCCTACAACATCGGAATAATGCCCTGACGTCCTGATATCTACCACCGCGCCCGAAGTAATATATTTGGCTTTTTTAGCCGGAAATGGAAACCAGAAATTGCTGTTATCCGTTGACCAGTAATGGTGGGTACTCATTGGCCAACGTGCTCCGTAAGCCAGATGCATTTCGTGCAGTTCCGCCAGGCTCGGGATCCGTGCACCTGCTGCCGCGACGCTTGAGTTGGCCTGCGTCCAGGTTGCATTCCCGAAACCGAAACATTGGATCACGTTCGTCACCGTCACGTTGTAACTCTTGGATTGGTTGGCTGCATCTCTGGCTGTGATGGTGGTTGTTCCCCGGCCACGCACTGTGACAAGCCCTGAGGAACTGTCAACTTCCGCTACACGCGGATTGCTGGAGGTATAGGTGTAACCTGGGCGGCCACCGGAGGCTCGATGTTGCACCGAGTTACCCGAATTGAACTCGGGAAGAACATTGGGGTTGCCCGGAATGATGTAGGTCTTGCCACCCAACGTGACCGGGCTTTCGTTGAAGTGCAATGGTGCTAACGGGCTCTCTCTGGTAAAGCTGCGTGACACGGTCTGTTGATTGTTGACAACTGACCTTGCGTAAACCGTGTTCGAGCCCATATGAATGCTGAGGCTGAGCGACCAGGCACCGCTCGCGTTGGCATTCACGGTTTGCCCCCCCACGTTGTTGAGAAAAATCTGCACGCTGTACAACGGCGTTGCCGCCCCGGTCACGGTTACCGAAGTGTCTGTGGTTTTGCCGCCATTACCCAGTTCCCCGCCTGAATGCCGGACGGAGGTGAGTGTGGTGGTGAGATGGGCCCTGACTGTAAATGAGTGGACGGGTGACTCAAGCTGATTTCCATAAAGTGCTTTGGCTTTTAGGACATAAGTGCTCTGACTGAGGCTGGAAAGTCGAGTGCTGGCGCTGCCATTACTGCCCAGTGTTATCGGCGAACCGATGGGAGCTGCACCGTTGTAAAGCTGCACACGCTGATTGCTGTCTGCACTGACTGTTACGGTGACTTCGTTTTCGTATGTGGTGCCATTGTTGCCAATGCTACCTTTGGCATCCGTGACAGAAACGATTCGTGGGGTCGAAGACACCGCCACGGTAAAGGCACGAACCGCCGATTCTGGTTGAGTGCCATACGACGCCTTGACCTTGATGTTGTGAGCGGTGGCCGTCAGA
>NZ_CATKQA010000018.1:0-3520 GCF_949767575.1 Pseudomonas sp. IT-P2
TTGGAGGGCGGTTTTACTGGCATGGGGTGTTCATCCTTGAATACTTGATTCAGTCGTCGGCGTCATTGCCTTGTTTGGCTGCGAACCCGAAACGTGCGAATCATCGGGAGCAGCGGGTTGGTCCAGCTCCTGACGGGTCAGGGTCTGCATCAATGTCGCTTCATCTATTGCCAGTTGTCCTTGCAGATCATCGCTTTTCGCCTGGTATTGCTCCATGGTCAGTTGTTTGGCTTCGAGGCTTTCATGCAGCTCGGCGAGTCGGGCCTGATAAGGCTCGCGCTGCTCTTCGAATTGCTGTCGATACTTGCTCGTCAGGTAGTCTTTCCAGAATTCGCGTGAAAGCAGAGCCTGGCGTTCCGCAGGCGAGTTATCCAGGTCAATCACGGCTTTATAAACCCCGCTCAGCATTTCGCGGGTAACGCGACCCATCCCGATGAAACTGACGTTTTCTGGCTGGCCCGGAAGTTCAAGGGAGTCCTTGAGCCCGAATCGATAGGCCAGTCTGATTTCGACCTCTTCCTGCAAACGCAGGACGTGCGGTCGTTTTTCCTCCTCGGAAACCTGCGGATCCCTGACGATTGCTTCGCTGCGCTGAATATCTTCCGCAGCGAGTCTGTCGACTTCCTGCAAACGGAACAGACGGCGCGACAAATGCACCAGTTGCGGGCCCAGCGCGTGATCCCCGGCTTGTTTGCGGGCGCTGTAGACCATGGTCAGAACCTCGAGATTGCCAAAGGAGAAGGCCGCTCGATCGCAGCAGGCCGGTTCGCCGGCACGATCGAAAAGATCCCGACGCAATTGATCCGATTCAGCGCTGTTTTCACTGATCGAATCCAGAACGTTCCAGACCCTGCGCTGCAAATCCGGGTGTGCGACCGGGCCGGCGTTCAGGCGTTGCAACACGGTGAAGAAAGCTTGCGCCCCCTGTTGGCTGATCAATCTTTGCCACTGTTCCCGTTTCAGCGCAACCTGCTGTGCAGGCATGCCTTGAGTCCAGCGCAAGAGCCCGTCCGAAGTTGAATGCGCTGACGGAAGTGCGTTTCTGAGAAGAGTGTTTTCCAGGAATGCTTGTGTATTCAGCGACGGCTGGGCGCGAGTTATCGAGAGCAAGCGACTCAAGTCACCCGAGACCAGTCTCTGAGCAGCGACACGGTCGCGGAAACGCTGGATGCGCTCCAGGGAGACTTCTGACAGCGGGTTGCCACTCACGTCGGTCACACTGTTTACTCGAAGCTGCTGGAGCAGCAGTGCATCGGGAGGGTCGATGATTGCGTCCGGAATTGTCGTGATCCGATTGTCGTACAGCAGGATGTCTTCCAGCGCCGGTTGTGCCGATAGCCCGGGCGGCCAGGTATCAATGCTGGTGTTGCCCAGGTTCAGCGAGCGCATATCCGTGATTGCGCTGAAGTCCGGAGTGATGCCCAGTGGATTATCGTTGAGCATCAATGCTCGCAGCGTTACGCGTTCGGAGAGTATGCGAGCTGTTTCCGGCGTCAGCGTGATCCGATTGTTTTGCAGGGACAGCCGCGTCATGGCATGCATTTGTCCGATCGCGGCAGGAAGCTCGCGTAACTGGTTGTTCGACATGTCCAGCCAGCGGACATGCTGAAACCTCGCCAGGAAACCATCCGGGGAAACGCTCAGGTTCATGCCGCTCAGTTTCAGTGAACCGACATGACTGAAATCAACGTCGTTCAGATCCGGTACGCTGTCCAGGCGTAAACCGTTCAGTTTCAGTTCCAGGCCTATGGGCGTTCCATCGGCGGCGTACTTTTGCGGTGTTTCACGTCTCCAGCAAGCGAGTATTCGTGTTTTCGCCCTGTAACGATCGCCCAGTCTGTCGGGATCGAGTTGCATCTGGTTTGCCCGCACGTAGCGCTGCCGGGAACCGCCACCGGAAAACGACCAGGCATTCAACTGACTTTCCAGGGTCTGAAACTCTCGTTCGAGCCGTGTAATTGTGGCTTCCGTATCCGGCCCCAGGCCGCTCAGGAATTCTCGGGCCTCGTGGATGCTTTTATGGGGGTGGATGTTCTGAAGTCGCTTTACCAACGGGCTGGGAAGAATGAAGGCATCTTTGACGGTGTAGATCTCGTTGATGGGATATCGATTCGAGGCGAGCTCCCAGAAGCGGTCGAAATGCTGCCAGTAGCCCTCGGAGAACTGATTGCCGTCCAGCAGTGTGACGGCATTGATCCGGACTTGGGTGAGCCCTTGTTCACCGCTTGGGTCGAGCAGCTCGGGCGGGACCTCGCGCAATCGGTTGGAGCGCAGGTCGATCTGGTCCATTTCGGTTTGAGTCCGTAATCCCGCTGGCCACTGATCGATTCCTGTATGGCTGAGATTGAGATTTCTCAGCTCGGACATGTTGCTGAAGTCAGGTGTCATGCCCAGGGGGTTACCCGACAGATCAAGTTGCTTGAGCCTGACCATGCTGCCGAGTGCTTGCGCACCTTTTTGATCCAGCACAATCCGGTTGGAGTGCAGATCGAGCATGGTCAGTTCGGGCATCGCGCGGATCGAGTCAGGAACTGCGGTGAGCCCCGATTCGACAATGCTCAGGCGGGTAAGTCGTGGGAAATGTGTCAGAAAGTCATCGCCGGTGCCTGGCCAGGCTATGCCTTTGATTTTCAAAACCTCGATATGCCCAAAACTCACCTTCAGGGGCGGAAGTGCTCCTCCTCCGCCCTCCGGCAGCCAGAGAATCGTGCCTGATTCTCGGCGCCAGCAACGCAGGATGTGATCGTTTACACGAACTGCCCAGTGCTTGTGGGCCTGTGAAGCCTCGGCGGTTTGCTGGATCCAGGCCACCAGATCCTCTTTCAGAGTCGCTAATTCGGCCTCCAGTCGTTTCAGTCCACCTTCGACATCCTTTCCCAGTGAATCCATGGCGGCTCTGAGCCCCGGCTCATCAAGGGCCGGGTAAAGCTTGCGAAGACGCCCCAGATGCGTTTGCAGGAACCGGCCGAGCGCGGCGTTCAGTTGAGCGCCGGACGGATTGCCTGAGGTGTTTCCCCGTCCCGGAAACATCCCCCCTGCGCCGCCGACGACCAGTCCGCTCCAGCCGATCCGCTCATCATAGAAAACAGCTTCCGACCTGCCCGGGCGCGTGGCGACATATCGGTTGTGCTCGTCCCGGGCCACCGCATCCTGGGGCCGGACGATGCGCATCACCTGAAGGTTCGGCGAGGATGCCTCCACATCATGCATGGCCTGATAAGCCTGATTGTCGATGACCAGGTAGAGCTTGCCTTCGAAACGATGCAATCCATCGCTGTCAGGCACCTGGTTAGAAAAGTCCAGAGAGGTACGGAAGTCTTCCAGGCGACGGCTGCTCAGACTGAAGGTCATCGACTCCAGATCGACCATCGGGTACCAGAGCCTGCTGTCGGGGTCTTGCAGAAGCAGCGGGCCGGACGGGACTCGCTCACTGCTCAGCCTGGCGCGGTACAGGCCGCTTTCGCTGTCCAGGCCGACCAGAAAGATGCTGCCGTCGAGCATGTCGACAAACTGCCGTCCT
>NZ_CATKQA010000019.1:0-2946 GCF_949767575.1 Pseudomonas sp. IT-P2
CACTTCTGAGTTCGGGATGGGATCAGGTGGTTCCAACGCTCTATGGTCGTCAAGAAATTCGGGTACTGACTCGTGACCGGATGGCCTCGCTTCAGCAAATTGGGTATGTGACAGCTGTCGGTGTTTTGTGAGCGTCGAACTTTCGGTTCATTGCGTCTTCACACACCGCAATCTGGTCTCTTTCGAGTCTACAGATTGCTTGGGTGTTATATGGTCAAGCCTCACGGGCAATTAGTATTGGTTAGCTCAACGCCTCACAGCGCTTACACACCCAACCTATCAACGTCGTAGTCTTCGACGGCCCTTCAGGGAACTCAAGGTTCCAGTGAGATCTCATCTTGAGGCAAGTTTCCCGCTTAGATGCTTTCAGCGGTTATCTTTCCCGAACATAGCTACCCGGCAATGCCACTGGCGTGACAACCGGAACACCAGAGGTTCGTCCACTCCGGTCCTCTCGTACTAGGAGCAGCCCCTCTCAAATCTCAAACGTCCACGGCAGATAGGGACCGAACTGTCTCACGACGTTCTAAACCCAGCTCGCGTACCACTTTAAATGGCGAACAGCCATACCCTTGGGACCGGCTTCAGCCCCAGGATGTGATGAGCCGACATCGAGGTGCCAAACACCGCCGTCGATATGAACTCTTGGGCGGTATCAGCCTGTTATCCCCGGAGTACCTTTTATCCGTTGAGCGATGGCCCTTCCATACAGAACCACCGGATCACTAAGACCTACTTTCGTACCTGCTCGACGTGTCTGTCTCGCAGTCAAGCGCGCTTTTGCCTTTATACTCTACGACCGATTTCCGACCGGTCTGAGCGCACCTTCGTACTCCTCCGTTACTCTTTAGGAGGAGACCGCCCCAGTCAAACTACCCACCATACACTGTCCTCGATCCGGATAACGGACCTGAGTTAGAACCTCAAAGTTGCCAGGGTGGTATTTCAAGGATGGCTCCACGCGAACTGGCGTCCACGCTTCAAAGCCTCCCACCTATCCTACACAAGCAAATTCAAAGTCCAGTGCAAAGCTATAGTAAAGGTTCACGGGGTCTTTCCGTCTAGCCGCGGATACACTGCATCTTCACAGCGATTTCAATTTCACTGAGTCTCGGGTGGAGACAGCGCCGCCATCGTTACGCCATTCGTGCAGGTCGGAACTTACCCGACAAGGAATTTCGCTACCTTAGGACCGTTATAGTTACGGCCGCCGTTTACCGGGGCTTCGATCAAGAGCTTCGCGTTAGCTAACCCCATCAATTAACCTTCCGGCACCGGGCAGGCGTCACACCCTATACGTCCACTTTCGTGTTTGCAGAGTGCTGTGTTTTTAATAAACAGTCGCAGCGGCCTGGTATCTTCGACCGGCGTGGGCTTACGCAGCAAGTGCTTCACCCTCACCGGCGCACCTTCTCCCGAAGTTACGGTGCCATTTTGCCTAGTTCCTTCACCCGAGTTCTCTCAAGCGCCTTGGTATTCTCTACCCAACCACCTGTGTCGGTTTGGGGTACGGTTCCTGGTTATCTGAAGCTTAGAAGCTTTTCTTGGAAGCATGGCATCAACCACTTCGTCGCCTAAAGGCAACTCGTCATCAGCTCTCGGCCTTGAAACCCCGGATTTACCTAAGATTTCAGCCTACCACCTTAAACTTGGACAACCAACGCCAAGCTGGCCTAGCCTTCTCCGTCCCTCCATCGCAATAACCAGAAGTACAGGAATATTAACCTGTTTTCCATCGACTACGCTTTTCAGCCTCGCCTTAGGGACCGACTAACCCTGCGTCGATTAACGTTGCGCAGGAAACCTTGGTCTTTCGGCGTGGGTGTTTTTCACACCCATTGTCGTTACTCATGTCAGCATTCGCACTTCTGATACCTCCAGCAAGCTTCTCAACTCACCTTCACAGGCTTACAGAACGCTCCTCTACCGCATCACTTGCGTGATACCCGTAGCTTCGGTGTATGGTTTGAGCCCCGTTACATCTTCCGCGCAGGCCGACTCGACTAGTGAGCTATTACGCTTTCTTTAAAGGGTGGCTGCTTCTAAGCCAACCTCCTAGCTGTCTAAGCCTTCCCACATCGTTTCCCACTTAACCATAACTTTGGGACCTTAGCTGACGGTCTGGGTTGTTTCCCTTTTCACGACGGACGTTAGCACCCGCCGTGTGTCTCCCATGCTCGGCACTTGTAGGTATTCGGAGTTTGCATCGGTTTGGTAAGTCGGGATGACCCCCTAGCCGAAACAGTGCTCTACCCCCTACAGTGATACATGAGGCGCTACCTAAATAGCTTTCGAGGAGAACCAGCTATCTCCGAGCTTGATTAGCCTTTCACTCCGATCCACAGGTCATCCGCTAACTTTTCAACGGTAGTCGGTTCGGTCCTCCAGTCAGTGTTACCTAACCTTCAACCTGCCCATGGATAGATCGCCCGGTTTCGGGTCTATTCCCAGCGACTAGACGCCCTATTAAGACTCGCTTTCGCTACGCCTCCCCTATTCGGTTAAGCTCGCCACTGAAAATAAGTCGCTGACCCATTATACAAAAGGTACGCAGTCACAGAACAAAGTCTGCTCCCACTGCTTGTACGCATACGGTTTCAGGATCTATTTCACTCCCCTCTCCGGGGTTCTTTTCGCCTTTCCCTCACGGTACTAGTTCACTATCGGTCAGTCAGTAGTATTTAGCCTTGGAGGATGGTCCCCCCATATTCAGACAAAGTTTCTCGTGCTCCGTC
Organism: Pseudomonas sp. IT-P2; assembly: GCF_949767575.1. NCBI lineage: Bacteria > Pseudomonadati > Pseudomonadota > Gammaproteobacteria > Pseudomonadales > Pseudomonadaceae > Pseudomonas > Pseudomonas sp. IT-P2. The sequence continues at coordinate 2,736 of NZ_CATKQA010000019.1, forward strand.
CTACTCGATTTCATGACTAAGAGACTTTCGCGTACAGGGCTATCACCCACTATGGCCGCACTTTCCAGAGCGTTCCGCTAATCTCAAAGCCACTTAAGGGCTAGTCCCCGTTCGCTCGCCACTACTAAGGGAATCTCGGTTGATTTCTTTTCCTCAGGGTACTTAGATGTTTCAGTTCCCCTGGTTCGCCTCTTGCACCTATGTATTCAGT
>NZ_CATKQA010000020.1:0-2887 GCF_949767575.1 Pseudomonas sp. IT-P2
TGGATCGTTTGAATTCTATGCAGCGGCCTGGTGCATGGCTATTATTCGGGCCTCATTTTGAGGCGAGATCAGCATGCTGACGTTGTTGAACCTTCTGAAGGATGGTCGATTCCATTCCGGTCAGGCCTTGGGTGTTGCCCTGGGAATTAGTCGAAGTGCGGTGTGGAAGCAGCTTCAGCATCTGGAAGCAGAGCTTGGGTTATCCATACATAAAGTTCGAGGGCGGGGCTATCAATTGGCCTCGCCGCTGACGCTGCTTGACTCGCGCGAAATAGAGGAAAGTATTGCTGACTGGTCTGTCAGTGTCTTTGATTCCATCGACTCAACTAATGCGGAATCGCTGCGCGCGATAGATCGAGGACGGGTGGCGCCCTTTCTTATACTGGCTGAACGGCAGAGTTCCGGGCGAGGGCGCAGGGGGCGTAAATGGGTGAGTCCATTTGCCGAAAACCTTTATTACAGTCTCGTGTTGCGCATCGATGGTGGGATGCGTCAGCTCGAGGGGCTAAGTCTTGTTGTCGGTTTGGCGGTCAGGCAGGCCTTGCATGTGCTAGGGGTGCCAAGTGCAGGGCTGAAGTGGCCCAATGATGTATTGGTCGGACGAAAAAAAATCGCCGGGATCCTGCTAGAGCTGGTTGGTGATCCAGCAGACGTTTGCCATGTAGTGTTGGGCATAGGCATCAATGTCAACATGCAGGCTACGGACGAAGTCGATCAGCAATGGACTTCAATGCGCCTAGAGTCGGGCAAGTCTTGTGATCGCAATGCTCTGGCGGTTGAGCTGAGTAAGCAGTTGCAACTCTATCTGCAGCGTCACCAATCGGGCGGCTTTTCTGCGCTTCAGGCGGAGTGGGAGGCGAGCCATTTGTGGCAAGGGCGGCCGGTTTCTCTCACTGCCGGTGTCAATAAGGTAGATGGTGTGGTGCTGGGAATCGATAATCAAGGCGCGCTGCGGCTAAAGGTGGATGGTGTGGAAAAGGTCTTTAGTGGTGGTGAGCTCAGCTTGAGGTTGCGTGATGATTCTTGAGCTCGATTGTGGAAACAGTTTTATTAAGTGGCGGGTACTGAATGCCGAGCTGAGAGTCTTGGTCGCGGAAGGTGTGGTCGATTCTGATGGGGCATTGGTTGAGGGGCTTCGATCGCTTGAGAAAATATCTCTCGATAAATGTCGCCTTGTCAGTGTAAGAACTGAAGATGAAACTAATTTGCTGATTGGCTTGCTCAGGCGTGAATTCGGCATTTCCGTCGTCTGTGCGGCGCCTGCTCGCGAGATGTCCGGTGTAAAGAATGGTTACGACGATTATGAGCGTCTTGGCCTCGATCGCTGGCTGGCGATGCTTGGTGGTTTTCACTTGGCTAAAGGGGCTTGTCTTGTTCTAGATTTCGGGACAGCGGTGACTGCCGATTTCATCTCGGCGGACGGTGATCATCTGGGGGGCTTCATTTGCCCTGGCATGCCGCTAATGCGTAATCAGCTACGTACTCATACTCGAAAAATCCGCTATGGGGATCTCGCGGCGGAGCGAGCGTTGACCAGTCAGGCTCCTGGGCGCAACACGGCTGAGGCTGTAGAGCGTGGCTGTTCGTTGATGCTCAGAGGGTTCGTATTGACGCAGCTGGAGATGGCGCATTCCTACTGGGGTGATGACTACAGTGTCTTCATTACGGGGGGTGATGCCGAACTGGTCTCGGATGTTGCGCCTGGCGCTCGGGTTGTTTCCGATTTGGTGTTCGTGGGTTTGGCTATGGCGTGTCCTTTGTCCTGAGGTTTGTATGCGTTGGTTGTTCCTTCTGCTTCTGGTACTCAATGTTTTTTATTACGTCTGGCATCAGCAGGAGGCCCCGCTACGCGCAAAGGATGTCACGCCGCTCAGTCTTTATCGTGGCTCGCAACAGGATATTCGCTTGCTGAGTGAGGCTGGTGGTGATGCTCCCCGTGAAAAAAGGACTGGTGGAAAGTCTGATGAGCAGTGTCTTTACGTAGGTGGTTTGGCGCGTCCCGAGTCCGCTCGGGCGTTAGAGCAGCGTTTGACGGAGCTTGGAGCAAAAGCTCTTCCTTCGTCAAAAGAGTCTTCCGGCGGCTCATATTGGTTCCAGCTTGCGCCCGAAACCCAGCGTTTACTGGGTGATGCTCAGCTACGAAACCTTTCCAAGGAATTCAATGGGTTAAAACATAAAATAATGCCGTGCGAGGGGGTTGCACCTACTGAATAGTTTGCATAGAATGGCGCCCGCTCCACAGCGAAGACCTGAAAAGGTTGATGTGATAGAGTGATGTCAACGCAGCTAACCTCAGGTTTTTAAATGAGAAAATGCTTGACAGAGGGTTGGCATAGTATAGAATGCCGGCCTGATTAGGAGGGGTTCCCGAGCGGCCAAAGGGATCAGACTGTAAATCTGACGTCTACGACTTCGAAGGTTCGAATCCTTCTCCCTCCACCAGATTTTAGCGTGAGCTGCAGGCTCCGCGGGTATAGTTTAGTGGTAGAACCTCAGCCTTCCAAGCTGATGATGCGGGTTCGATTCCCGCTACCCGCTCCAAGTTTGCAGGTTGTGCAAAGTGTTACGCTCTTGTAGCTCAGTTGGTAGAGCACACCCTTGGTAAGGGTGAGGTCAGCGGTTCAAATCCGCTCAAGAGCTCCATATAACAAGGCAGATATGAAAATATCTGCCTTTGTTTTAATGGCTTAAGTTGTTTGCTCAATTTCTTCTGTTAGGGGTGATATCGATGGCTAAGGAAAAATTTGATCGTTCCCTGCCGCACGTCAACGTTGGCACCATCGGTCACGTAGACCACGGTAAAACCACGTTGACCGCTGCTCTGACTCGCGTCTGCTCCGAAGTTTTCGGTTCGGCCGTAGTTGAGTTCGACAAGATCGACAGCGCG